>DAOUAG010000074.1:0-8140 GCA_034433815.1 Dehalococcoidia bacterium
GCGCGTGCGGCATCGCTGTTGAACTCCTGCGTATCGAGGATGCCAGCCGCCGCCCAGTCGTGGTTGCCGGCCACGCTTACGGCGCCTAGCTCACGCAACCTGGCTATACACTCCGATGGCTGGGGCCCATAGCCTACCGCATCTCCGAGGCTCCAGAGGGCGTCTATAGCCCCCCAGCGGGACGCGGCGTCCGCCAGGACGGCCTCTAGAGCCGCCAGGTTGGAATGCACGTCAGAAAGAACCAGGATGCGCATATGGCCGGCAAGAGTATACATCCTTTGGCGGCCACCGATGGGACAGGGTCTGGCCGCCCCTTATAATGGGCCAGATGCAGGTCTCCCACATCGGTGAGTTCGCCCTCATTCAGCGGCTGGCACAAGCCCTGGATCAGATGGCGCCGCCCGAACTTATCGTAGGCATAGGCGACGATGCCGCCGTCTGGCGCGCCGGCGCGAGCTACCTCGTGGCCACGACGGATACCTTGGTGGAGGGCGTCCACTTCCTGGCTGGAACTATCCCCTGGTCAGACGTTGGCTGGAAGGCCCTCGCCGTCAACGTCAGCGACATCGCCGCCATGGGTGCGCAGCCCCTCTTCGCCCTGGTGACCCTCGCCCTGCCGCCAGCCACGGAAGTCGCCAGCGTCGACGCCCTTTACGAGGGCCTGAGAAATTGCGCAGCCCACTTCGGGGTGACCATCGTGGGCGGCGACATAGTGCGCGCCTCCCAGGTCTCCGTGACCGTAGCGCTCCTGGGCCAGGCCCAGGTCCGGCGGGGCCGCCCTCTCTTGCTCCTACGCTCGGGCGCCCGGCCGGGCGATACCATCGCTGTCACGGGGTCCTTGGGCGAGGCAGCGGCCGGCTTGCGCCTTCTGCGCCAGGGCGTGCCATCAGGGGACCCGCGCACGGCCGCCCAGTTGCGGCCGATCCCGCCCCTGGAGGTTGCGCAACAGGCAGCCCGATTGGGCATCGCCTGCGGCATCGACATCTCTGACGGACTCCTCCAGGACCTAGGGCACATCTGCCGGATGTCCGGTCTAACCGCAGTCCTCCGGGCGGAAACGATCCCCATAGGCCAGACGGCGCGCCAGGCTTTTCCGGAAGACGCCCTCGCCCTGGCCTGCACTGGCGGGGAAGACTACCAGATGCTCTTCACGGCACCGCGCGCCCTCATTCAGCGCCTGCGCGCATCCTCGGCCACAGCTCTCACCGAGATCGGCGAGATGCGCGAAGGCCCGCCAGAGGCTCGATTGCTGGACGAGCCCGGCAACCAACTCCGGTTCGATTCGCCAGGCTGGGACCACCTGAGGCCGTGACTCGCCCGCCCACTGTCCTAACCTCTCGCAGCGCCCGGGAGACCCGCACCATGGGGCAGCGCCTCGGCGCCCTCCTGGAACCGGGGGATGTTGTCCTCCTTTCGGGGGAGCTCGGCGCTGGGAAGACGACCTTCGTCCAGGGCATCGCCCGGGGCGTAGGCTTCACGGGCTCCGTCTCCTCCAAGTCCTTCGTCCTCCTGGGGGAGTACCACGGCCGAATCACGCTATATCACGCCGACCTCTACCGGCTGGAGGACCCTCAACAGGTGCTCGACCTGGGGCTGGACGAGATCTGCGCCGATGGCGCCCTCGTGGTGGAGTGGCCGGAGCGGGCGCCCGGCGTCCTTCCCGATGAGCACCTCATGGTCTGCTTCGAAGTTCTTTCTGCCAGTCAGCGGCGGTTGCGTCTGGAACCGAGGGGCCAACGGGCGGTAGAACTCGCCGCCGCCATGGCCAGGAGGCGCTGAATGGAACTATCCATCGACACGGCCTCCGAGATGGCGTCCGTTGCGGTGTCCCAGGAGGGGCAACTGCTAGCGGAGCTAACCTGGCTCTGCCGCCGAAACCACACAGTGGAGCTTCTCCCAACCATCGAGAGGCTGCTCGGCCAGGCTCACGCCAAGCGGGAAGACCTCACCGCCATCTTCGTCTGCCTGGGCCCTGGGATGTACACAGGACTGCGGGTGGGGATCAGCACAGCCCAGGGGTTGGCCTACGCCCTGGGCATCCCCACCATGGGCATCGGCCGTTTGGAGCTGGACGCCTATCCTCACGCCGCTTTCCCGGGGCCCATCATCGCCGTCCACCGGGCGGGCCGCGGAGAGCTCGCCTGGGCTGCCTACCGGGCTGGCCCCTGGCGCGAGCTCCGGCCCCCGCGCCTTTCTGGCCCCGAGGCCATCGCCCGGGCTGTACGCCGCCGCACCCTCGTGGTGGGCGAGGTGGACGATTCCCTGGCAGGTTACCTGAGGGAGGCCACCAACGGCCGCGCGACGGTCCTCACGGGGGCCGCAAATCTGCGCCGCGCGGCATCCCTGGCGGAGCTGGCCTTCGCGCGTCTGAAGAGCAGCGGGCCGATGGCCCCCGCCCTTCTGCGGCCCATATACCTGAGGCCCCCTGCCATCACGGCACCTGGCCCTCGCCAGTAAGCTGGCGGATGCTACAATTGGCGGAGACAAGAGCCGATGAACGGGATTGAACGCACCCTTGTCCTGGTCAAGCCCGACGCCATCCAGCGGGGGCTGGCCGGAGAGATCATCTCACGCCTGGAACGGCGGGGCCTACGCATCGCGGCCATGCGCCTGTTCCAGATGGACGAGGCTTTGGCCCGCCGCCACTACGCCGAGCACGAGGGTAAGGACTTCTTCCAGCCCCTCATAGCCTATATCACCTCCAGCCCCATCATCGCCGCCGTCTTCGAGGGCCCCGGGGCCATCGAAGTGGTGCGCAACACCGTCGGCGCCACCAATCCGGCGAAGGCCCAACCCGGCACCATCCGCGCCGACTTCGCCCTGGAGACGGGACGCAACCTCGTACATGCCTCGGACTCCCCGGAGTCTGCCCGGCGAGAGATAGCCCTGTTCTTCCGGGAGGACGAGATCTGCTCCTACCAGCGGGACACAGACCGCTGGATATGGGAGGCCGCCACCTGATGACCGTCCCTCCCGCCGTCGTGGACCCCACCAGGTTCCGCCTGGCCCCGGAGGAACTGCGCCTCACCGCAGACCCGGCCTTCTTCCAGTTCGAGTGCACTGAAGAGCTGACGCCCCTCACGGAGTTCATCGGCCAGGACCGGGCCTTGCGCGCCCTCCAGTTTGGCCTCGGCCTTCAGAAACCCGGCTACAACATCTTCGTCACGGGTCTGACGGGTACCGGCAAGGCCACCGCCATCCTGGAGTATGTCCGCCGCACGGTCGAGGAGAAGAAGGCGGCCGGAGCCGTGGCCCCGCCCAAGGATTGGTGTTACGTCTACAACTTCGAAGATCCTGACCGCCCCATCGCCATCTCCCTGCCGCCCGGCCTGGGGCGGCGCCTGCGCGACGACCTCAACGAGCTCCTGGACACCGTCAAGACCAACATCGTCAGGGCCTTCAGCAGCGAGGAGTACGAGCGGCAGAAGCGGGAGATCTTCGAAGAGGGGCAGAAGGCCGCGCAGACCCTCATGGAACGGGCCCAGAAGGAGGCGGAACGGGCCGGCTTCCTGCTCCGTTTCCTGCCCACCGGCGTGACGCTCGTGCCCATCGTTGAAGGTAAGCCCATGACCCCCCAGCAGTTCAACGCCCTGAGCCCAGAGGAGCGGAAGGCCATCCAGGAGCGTGAGGCCGCCATCGCCGACGCCGTGAACGAGGTGGCCGAGCGCCTGCGGGCCATTGAACGGGAGGTCGCCAAGGCCATCGCCGCCTTGGACCGCCAGGTGGCGGAGGTGGTCATGAAGGGGGCGTTCGACGCCGTCGCAGCCCAGTACCGGGAATACGAGCATGTCTCCGTTTTCCTAGAGAAGTTGCGGGCCTTCGCCCTCGATAGCGTCGACCTTCTGCGGGACCAGGAGGGCCGCGGCCTCCCGGCCGCCCTGGCCGCCGCTGCTCATCCAGATCCGTTCCTCGCCTTCCGCTGCAACGTCTTCGTCGACAACTCAGCGACGGAAGGGCCTCCCATCGTCGTCGAGCCCAACCCCAGTTGGACGAACCTCTTCGGCCGCATCGAGCGCCGCGCCTACCTCGGCACCTACGTCAGCGATCACACCCTTCTCAAGGCCGGATCCGTCCACCGGGCCAACGGCGGATACCTCATCCTCAACCTGATCGATATCTTCTCCAAACCCGGCGCCTGGGACGGCCTGAAACGCCTCATCCGCACCAAGGAGGTCCGGCTCGAAGACCCCATGGAGCAATATGGCCTCCTGACGCCCCAGGCCCTGCGGCCCGAGCCCATCCCCGTCGATATCAAGCTCATCATCACCGGCGACCCCCTCTCCTACTTCCTCCTCTCCACCTATGACGAGGAGTTCTGGGAGATGTTCAAGGTCAAGGCGGACTTCGACCACCAGATCGACCGCACCGAGGCCAACGTCCTGGCCTACGCGGGCTTCATCTGCGCCTGCTGCAACCGCGACGGCTTGCGCCACTTCGACCGCACGGCGGTGGCCAAGGTCGTGGAGCACGGCAGCCGCATGGCCGAGGCCCAGGACAAACTCTCGGCCCGCTTCGGCCTTTTGCGTGACCTCATAGTGGAGGCCGACTACTGGGCCGGCATGGAGGGCGAAAAGCTGGTGACGGCCCGGCACGTCGAGAAAGCCATCGGCGAACGCATGTACCGCCTCAACCTCATCGAAGAGCGCCTGCGGGAGCTCATCGCTAAGGGCGTCATCATGGTGGACGTCACGGGGGCCGTCACCGGCCAGATCAACGGCCTTGCCGTCCTGGACTTCGGTGACTTCAGCTTCGGCCGGCCCTCCCGCATCACGGCCCGCACCTTTCTCGGCCAGAGGGGCATCGCCAGCATCGATCGCGAGTCCCAGCTCAGTGGCAAGATCCACGATAAGGGCGTCATGACCATCAGCGGCTACCTGGGGCACAAGTACGCACAAGACAAGCCCTTGGCCCTTTCAGCTACCATCAGCTTCGAGCAGGGCTACGAGGCCGTCGAGGGCGACAGCGCCTCGCTGGCGGAGCTCTGCGCCATCATCTCCAGCCTGGCAGAGGCGCCCATACGCCAGGATCTGGCCATCACCGGCTCCGTGAATCAGCGCGGGGAAGTGCAGCCCATCGGCGGCGTGAACCAGAAGATTGAGGGCTTCCATGACGTCTGCAAGACCATGGGCATGACGGGCACCCAGGGGGTCATCATCCCTGCGCGCAACAAACGCAACCTCATGCTGCGCCCCGATGTCGTCGAATCCGTGCGCAAAGGCCTGTTCCACATCTACGCCGTCAGCACCGTCGACGAGGCCATCGAGCTCCTGACCGGCATCCCCGCGGGCGAGCGCGGCCCCGATGGCCTCTACCCGGAGGACACCATCAACCGCCGCGTCGATGACCGCCTACGCCAGATGGGCGAGGCGATGCGGCATTTCGGCCGCCGGCCCCGGGACGGCGCCGGCCCGGAGAAGGCCGAGGAAGCCGAAGAGGAGAACGGAGGGGCGCAGCAGGGCTAGCGGCGCCGCGGCTCGAACCGGCCGCCGCCTATTGGATCCTCACCACCGGGACGGCCGCGTGCCAGAGACCCTCCAGGTCGTAGTACTCTCGCTCGGCAGGCGCGAACAGGTGAACCACTACGTCCCCGTAGTCCAGAAGCACCCAGCCGGAGCCGGGCTCCCCTTCGCGCCCTAAGGGCTCCACGCCGTGGGCTAGCAGCGCCTCATCCACCGCCTCCAGGATGGCGGCCGTCTGCCTCTCCGTTTCGGCGCTAGCGATCACAAAATAGTCGGCGAAGGACGCCACGTTGCGGATATCCAGCAACAGGATGTCCTCCGCCTGCTTATCTGAGAGTACGTCTATGATCTTGCGAGCCAGTTGAGCGGCTTCCAGACTACCTCCGTGCTTCCCACTAGCCCATGATCTGCCCCCAGGGGGCGACTCATTATAACATGTACATGGAATGCCCCGCGCCCGCGTCGCCGTCGCCATGTCCGGGGGAGTGGACTCCTCCGTTGCCGCTGCCCTGCTTCTGGAGCAGGGCTTTGAGGTCATCGGCATCACCATGCGGCTCTGGACAGAGGAGGATCCTTTGGCGCCCCGTTACCAGAGGCGCTGCTGCTCCGTCGAAGATACCGATGACGCCCGCGCCGCCGCTGAGACCCTGGGCATCCGCCACTACGTCCTCAACATGGAGCGCGAGTTCGCCGCAGAGGTCGTTCAGCCGTTCGTGGAGGAATACGCCCGGGGCCGGACGCCGAACCCGTGCCTGGCCTGCAACCAGCGAGTCAAGTTCCGTCCCCTCCTGGCCCAGGCTGCCGCCCTCGGAGCCCAATACCTCGCCACCGGACACTACGCCCGCATCCGCCGCAACGGCCAGGGGTACGAGCTGTGGCGGGCGGCAGACAGGGCGAAGGACCAGTCCTATGTCCTCTACACCCTCGGGCAGGACGAACTAGCGCGCATCCTCTTCCCCGTGGGTGACTACCCGAAGCCCCAGGTGCGAGAGATCGCCCGCCAGCTCGGCCTGCCCAACGCCGACAAGCCCGATTCCGCCGACATCTGCTTCATCCCCTCGGGCGATTATTCAGCTTTCGTGGCCCAGCGGGTCGATGCCCGGCCTGGGCCCGTAATCGATGGCTCCGGACGCGTCATCGGCCAGCACGCCGGCATCGTGGGCTACACCATAGGCCAGAGGCGCCGCCTGCCAGCCCGCGGGGGCCGGGAACCGTTGTACGTGGTGGACGTCGACGCCACGGCCAACGCAGTGGTCGTAGGGCCCCCGGAGCGCCTTCTGGCGTCAGGCCTCGTCGCGGAGGACGTATCCTTCGTCAGCGGCCGGCCCCCCCTCGGGGAGACCCGCGTGCTGGCCCAGATCCGCTACCGGGGCGCCCCGGCGCCTGCCTCCCTAGTCGCCCGCGATGGCACAGCCGAGGTGCGCTTCGACGAGCCCCAGCGCGCCGTCACGCCTGGGCAGGCCGTGGTGTTCTACGACGGCCAGCGGGTCCTGGGCGGCGGCACGATAGCCCACCGGCTGTAGGCGGGGGGACGCCTGATGAACGCCTAAGAGGGGCTGTCTGCTATAATGTGCGCCGTGCCCGGCCGTCGCCGGCACGGCCGACTGCCCAAAACAGCGGCTTGCGCCCCAGGAGGTAAGGCCTTATGGAGATCGATCCTCTTGTCATCCGCGAAGAACTGCGCGACTGGTTCATCATCGCTTACACAGCCCTCGGCGCTCTCCTCTTCTTCATCGCCATATTCTTCACCACTGTGGTCGGCCTTCTTTCCACCGGCACTGTCCTCCGCGCCCGCCGCATTCTGAAGGACAGCGTCCAACCGGCCATGGAGAACGTGCGCGAGACCACCGAGAGCGTGCGGGGCACCGTCGCCTTCGTCTCTGACTACGCTGTGAACCCCGTGGTGAAGGCCTACGGGGCAGCCGCTGGGGCGAAGCGGTTCATCGCCGTCATAGCCCGCATAAGCCGGAAGCGATAGGAGGGGCGGCATGAGATTTATCCTGGGATTGCTCCTTGGGTTCGGCATCGGCTTCGCTGCGGCTATCCTATTCGCGCCGGAGCGGACCCAGAAGGCCCGCCCCAAGTGGCCGAAGGCCGGGGAAGAGGAACCACAGCCCGCCCCGGCCGGCAACCATCAGGGGGCCAGCGGGCTTCAATCCTTCATGCGCACCCTGCGTGAGCGCCTGGACGAGGCCCTCGCCGAGGCCAGGGAGGCCTCCGCCGAGGCGGAGCGGGAGATGCGGGCTCGCTACCAGCGGATGGCCCGCCGCGCCGGAGGGGAAAACGGCAAGCCCGCTAGCTGAGAAGAACACTGGCGGAGGGGGTGGGATTCGAACCCACGGTACCCGAACGGGTACACACGCTCTCCAGGCGTGCCCAATCGTCCACTCTGGCACCCCTCCGCGTTGGTTTCGCGCCGCGGCATACGGCCGCGTCCCTAAGGCTCAAGAAGTGGCGGAGGGGGTGGGATTCGAACCCACGGTACGCCAAAAGGCGTACAACGGTTTTCGAGACCGCCCCGATCAACCACTCCGGCACCCCTCCAGGTTGATAAGGCTATGCGGTTGTCACTTCTGGCCCTGCGCGCGCAGCCGGGCGAAGAACTCGCGGAGCAGCCCGGCGGCTTCGTCGGCCAGCACCCCCGCGGTCACCGTCACGCGGTGATTGAGCTGCGGGTGATC
>DAOUAG010000075.1:0-6367 GCA_034433815.1 Dehalococcoidia bacterium
CCGCCTTCCCTACGTGGCCGGCATGGGGTTCGACGTGCTCTACCTGCCGCCTGTGCATCCCATCGGGCGGACGCATCGCAAGGGCAAGAACAACGCGCTCGTCGCCTCCCCGGATGATCCCGGCAGCCCCTGGGCCATCGGCTCCGAGGAGGGAGGTCACAAGGCGGTTCACCCCCAGTTGGGCACCCTCGCCGACTTCCGCCGCCTAGTAGCTAAGGCCAGGGATTTCGGGCTGGAGATCGCCCTGGATATCGCGCTCCAGTGTTCGCCAGATCATCCCTACGTCAGGGAACATCCCCAGTGGTTCCGCCGGCGTCCAGATGGCACCATCCGGTATGCGGAGAATCCGCCCAAGAAGTACGAGGACATCTACCCCCTGGACTTCGAGACAGAGGACTGGCGGGCCCTGTGGCAGGAGGTCCTGAGCATCTTCCTCTTCTGGATGGATCAGGGCGTGCGCATCTTCCGGGTGGACAACCCGCATACGAAGCCCTTCCGCTTCTGGGAATGGCTGATCGCCCAGTTGAAACGGGTGCGACCGGACGTGATCTTACTATCGGAGGCCTTCACCCGGCCGAAGATCATGTATCACCTGGCCAAGCTGGGGTTCACCCAGTCCTACACCTACTTCGCCTGGCGTAACACCAAGTGGGAGCTGACGGAGTACTTCACGGAGCTAACGCGATCGCCAGTGGCGGACTTCTTCCGTCCCAACGTCTGGCCCAACACGCCGGACATTTTGACGGAGTACCTCCAACGGGGCGGCCGCCCGGCCTTCTCGGTGCGCCTGATTTTGGCTGGCACCCTCTGCGCCAATTACGGGATCTACGGGCCAGCCTTCGAACTATGCGAGAACCAGGCGCGGGAGCCGGGGAGCGAAGAGTACCTGAACTCTGAGAAGTACGAGATCAAGTTCTGGGATATCACCCGGCCCGATAGTCTGGCAGGCCTCATCACCAGGGTGAATACCATCCGCCGCGAGAATCCGGCGCTACATTCAGACCGGTCGCTGCGTTTTCACTATGCGGACAACGATCAGATCATCGGCTACAGTAAGCGCTCCGAGGACGGGGCCAACACTATCGTGACGGTGGTGAATCTGGACCCGTACCATACGCAGGCGGGGTTCGTGGAGATCCCTGTGGACGAGTGGGGGGTGCCGGAAACTTACGCCGTGAGGGATCTTTTGGATGGCGAGGTGTATATCTGGCGGGGCCCGAGGAATTACGTGGAGCTGGATCCCCAGCGGAGGCCGGCGCATATCCTCAGACTGGAGCCCGCCCCGGAGGTGACGGCATGAGGCAGCGGGAGACCTGGCCGCCTCCCGGTGACGACCCTCTCTGGTACAAGGACGCCATCATCTACGAGGTCCACGTGAGGGCCTTCTTCGACAGCGACGGCGATGGCGTAGGGGACTTCCGGGGACTATATCAGAAGCTCGACTACCTGCGCGACCTGGGAGTCACAGCCATCTGGCTTCTCCCCTTCTATCCATCGCCGCTGAAGGATGACGGATACGATATCTCGGACTACACCAGCGTGCACCCCGCCTACGGCAGCTTGCGGGACTTCCAGCTTTTCTTGCGGGAAGCCCACCGCCTGGGATTGAGGGTGATCACGGAACTCGTCTTGAACCACACATCGGACCAGCATCCGTGGTTTCAGCGGGCGCGGCGCAGCCCTCCGGGCTCGCGCCGCCGGGATTTCTATGTGTGGAGCGATACGCCGCAGCGCTATCAGGCCGCGCGCATCATCTTCAAGGACTTCGAGACGTCCAACTGGACCTGGGATCCCGTGGCCCGGGCTTACTACTGGCACCGCTTTTACTCCCATCAGCCCGACCTAAACTTCGATAACCCAACAGTCAGGCGGGCGGTCCTTGCCGTCGTCGACCGGTGGCTGGCCATGGGTGTCGATGGCATGCGTCTGGACGCCGTGCCCTACCTGTACGAACGAGAGGGCACGAGCTGCGAGAACCTTCCCGAGACCCACGCCTTCCTCAAGGAGCTCAGGCGGCATATCGACGAACGCTTCCCCAACCGCATGCTCCTGGCGGAGGCTAACCAATGGCCTGAAGACGCCGCTGCCTACTTCGGTGACGGTGACGAGTGCCATATGAACTTTCACTTCCCCCTTATGCCCCGGCTGTTCATGGCCGTACAGATGGAGGACCGTTTCCCCATCATCGATATCCTGCACCAGACGCCACGCATCCCTGACAACTGCCAGTGGGCGGTCTTCTTGCGAAATCATGACGAGCTGACGCTGGAGATGGTCACCGACGAAGACCGCGACTACATGTACCGGGTCTACGCGCAGGACAAGCAGGCCCGCATCAACCTTGGCATCAGGCGGAGGCTGGCGCCTCTCCTGGGGAACAACCGGCGCCGCATCGAGCTGATGAACGGGCTGCTGTTCTCCTTGCCGGGCGCGCCCATCATCTATTACGGCGACGAGATCGGCATGGGCGACAACATCTATCTTGGCGATCGCAACGGCGTGCGGACCCCTATGCAGTGGAGCGGCGACCGAAATGCTGGTTTCTCAAAGGCGAATCCGCAGCAGCTGTACCTGCCGGTGATTCTAGACCCCGAGTATCACTACGAGACAGTCAACGTCGAGGCCCAGCAGAACAACCCCCATTCGCTCCTGTGGTGGATGAAACGGCTCATCGCCTTGCGCAAGTCGTACAAGGCGTTCAGCCGTGGAAACATCGAGTTCCTGTACCCCGAAAACCGAAAGGTGTTGGCCTTCGTGCGCCGCTACCAGGACGAGGCTATCCTGGTGGTGGCCAACCTGTCCCGCTTCGTCCAGTACGCCGAGCTGGATATGAGCGCCTACCGGGGCATGGTGCCGGTGGAGCTCTTTGCCAGAACGCCCTTCCCGCCGGTGGGCGAGCGTCCATACTTCATCACCCTGGGGCCCCACTCCATCTACTGGTTTTCGCTGGAGCGGGCGCCCAGTGAGGTTCCGGCAGAGGGCCCGGCGGCCGATGAAGGGGAGCGGGTGCCTGTCCTCAGTGTGGCCAGCGCGGAGGCACTCTTCGAAGGGCGGGCCCGGCAAAGGTTGGAGGCAGTACTGCCCTCCTATCTTTCGTCGCGGCGCTGGTTCGGCGGCAAGGCGCGCACCCTGCGGGGCGTGCGGATCTTGGACTCCATCCGGCTGCCGGCTGCGGGGCTCTGCCAGGAAGCGCGGGCCGTTCTGGCACGAGTGGAGTACGTCCAGGGCGAGCCAGAGAGGTACCTTCTCTTTCCGGCCGCGGCCAAGGGCGAAGCGGCCGAGCAGGTCACAACGGAGATGCCCCAGGCCATCATTGCCCGGCTGCGCCTCGGCGAAGGAGGGGAGCCTGGGGTGCTGTTCGAGGCCCTCTGGGACAAGCGGTTCGCTCTGTCGCTCCTGGACGCCATCGGCCGCAGGCGGCGGTTCAGGGGTATGGCTGGGGAGCTGGTGGCATCCTACACCAGAGCTTATCGCCTTGGCGATGGCAAGGGCCCAGAGGCGCTGGAGCCGGCCTTGCTCCGGGCGGAGCAGACCAACACCTCGATAGTGTACGGCGACCGCTTCATCATGAAGATCTTCCGCCGGCCGGACCCCGGCGTGAACCCAGACCTGGAGATCGGGCGCTTCTTGACAGACCGGGCCAAGGGGATCCACGTGCCCGCTACAGCCGGTTATCTGGAGTATAGGAGCGCTAAGGGCGAACCGGCCACGTTGGGGATACTCCAAGAGTACGTTCACAACGAGGGCGATGCCTGGCGCTTCACCGTGGACAACCTTGGGGTATTCATAGAGCGGGTGGTGACGGAGCGCGGCTCCATGAAGGCCGAGGACGTGCCGGTGCCCGAGGCGCCGCTGGTGGAACTGGCAGAACGGCCGGTGCCCCCGGACGTCGCAGATGCCATCGGCCCGTACCTCCAGGCGGCCGAGCTCCTGGGCCGGCGCACCGGGGAACTGCACGCGGCCCTAGCCTCTGCGCCAGACGATCCCAACTTTGCGCCTGAGCCGTTCACCCCCTTCTACCAACAGTCCGTGCATCAGTCCATGCGAGGACTGACAGCGCGGGTGCTACCTCTACTGCGACAACGGCTGCCGTCATTGCCCGAAGCAGCGCGGCAGGGGGCGCGGCATGTGCTGGAACTGGAAAACGCCATCCTGGCGCGCTTTCAGAGGGTAGCCGAGCGAAGGCTCACAGGCATGCGGATCCGGTGCCATGGCGACTACCACCTGGGCCAGGTTTTGTATACCGGCAAGGACTTCGTCATCATAGACTTCGAGGGGGAGCCGGCCCGGCCTCTCAGCGAGCGGCGGCTCAAACGGTCGCCCCTGCGGGATGTGGCCGGGATGTTGCGCTCGTTTCACTACGCCTGCTGCGTGGCGCTAGCCAGCCAGATGGCTTCCGGCATGGTGACGCCGGAGCGGTTGCCCCTAGTGGAGGCCTGGACCCGCGTCTGGCACCGCTGGGTGAGCGCTACCTTCCTGCGGGCCTACCTAGCTTCAATGGGGCCCTTGCCGCTGGTCCCGGCGGACCGTGATGGACTCAACGTTCTGCTCGAAGCCTTCATCTTGGAGAAGGCCGTGTACGAGCTAGGGTACGAGCTGAATAACCGCCCGGACTGGGTGAACATCCCCCTGAGGGGCATCCTCGAGATCCTCGAGGTGCAATGAGCTCTAGCGAGGGGGCTGCCTTACGTAGGCTCGCCCGGCTCTGGGGAGTCCAGATGGCCTACCAAGATGCCAGCGGGCGACGGCGGACCGCCAAGACGGAGGCCGTGCTGGCTGCGCTGAAGGCCCTGGGCGCTCCCCTCGAGGGCCCCGGCGACATCGTCAGCGCTCTCCGTGAGACGCAGGCCTTCCTGGCGCGGCGGGTGCTGGAACCGGTTACCGTCGCTTGGCAAGGGGGACCGCCGCCGCAGTTGCAAATGCGATTGCCCAGGCGGCAGGCGAGCGGTGTGGCGCACTGTCGACTGCGGCTGGAAGACGGCCAAGAACGCGTTTGGGATGTGCGCGTGGAGGAGCTGAGCTACGCCGGAGGCCAGCGCTGCGCAGAGGAAGAAAACGTGGCCCTGGCCCTTCCCTTGCCTGGCGAACTCCCCACCGGATACCACCAAGTGACCGTGATCCTGGGGGGCCAGAGCCATGATATCCTCGTGCTTTCGGCGCCGCGCCGGGCCTTCGATCCGGGCGGCCGCAGGTGGGGCGTCTTCCTGCCCCTGTACGCGCTGCGTTCCCATGCCGACTGGGGCGTCGGCGATTTTGGCGGCCTGCGGATCATGACAGACTGGGTTGGCCAGACGGGCGGCGACTTCGTCGCCCTTTTGCCGTTGCTGCCTGCCTTCCTCGACGAGCCCTTCGAGCCCAGCCCATACGCGCCTGTCAGCCGGCTCTTCTGGAACGAGCTGTACATCGACGTAGCCGCCGTGCCGGAACTAGCGGGTTGCGCCACGGCCCGGAGCCTGGTGGCTTCGCCCGCCTTCGAGGCTGAGGTGGCTGTTTTGCGGGATCTGCCTCTCGTGGACTACCGACGGGTGATGGCCCTCAAGCGGCGGGTTCTAGGCGAGCTTGCCCAATGGTTTTTCGCCTTTGGGCCCACCTTGCGAAGGGACGACTACCAACGCTTTTTGGCCCGGTGCCCTGAGGCGCAGGATTACGCGCGCTTCCGGGCCGCCTGCGAGACGCGGCGCCTGCCCTGGCGCCTCTGGCCCGAGGCCGCCAGGCGGGCCTCGCTGGAAGACGCCGATGTGGACGCGGCATCAGAGAGATACCATCTGTATGTCCAATGGGTATGTCACCAGCAGCTTGCGGCCATCGCGGGTGACCAGCCAGACAGGCGGGCACGGCTAATCTTCGATCTGCCGTTGAGCGTCCACCCGGATGGCTACGACACATGGCGCTACGGTGAGGCCTTTGCCGGTGGAGTGTCGGCTGGGGCTCCGCCTGATACGTTTTTCCCCGGTGGCCAAAACTGGGGCTTTCCCCCTCCGCACCCGGAAGGTTTGCGGCGCCTTGGCTACCGGTATTGGCGGGCGGCCTTGCGGCACCACCTCTCGCTGGCGGCGGCGTTGCGCATCGATCACGTTATGGGCCTGCACCGGTTGTACTGGGTACCTGACGGCATGGACGCCTGCGATGGGGTGTACGTACGGTATCCTAGCGAAGAGATGTATGCCGTCCTGTGCATCGAATCCCAGCGTCGGCAAGCGCTCATCGTGGGGGAGGACTTGGGGACGGTGCCCCGCGCCGTGACCCGGGCCATGGCACGCCACGGGATCCACCGCACTTACGTCCTCCAGTACCAGGCCTCGCCGCAGGGCGTGCCCAGCCCGCCGGAACGGTCGGTGGCAAGTCTGAACACCCATGACATGGCGCC
>DAOUAG010000076.1:0-6634 GCA_034433815.1 Dehalococcoidia bacterium
GCGTGGCGGATGGCCGGCCCCATGCGGGTGGAGCGCACGGGAGCGATCTTATCGATCCGCTTCTTGACCCGCTCGGAGAACGCCTCGTGCAAGTCCTTGACCACGTAGAACTCTACGTTATCCCGCCCGTAGCCGGAAAAACCGTAGATGCCATAGGCGTCGCCGATGGTCTCCAGGGCCTTGATGAGAAGGACGATGCTCTCCTTCTCGACATCGATGATGCGTTTCGGTGGAGTCAGCAGCTCCTGGGTCCGGCGCGCCATCCACCAGGAGAAGTAGCGGCGGGGGTCGTCGTCGAAGTCGTCCTGGACGTAGCGACGCTCGTGCTTGGCGATCTCCTCATCGGTGGACGCGCTCATGTCCAGAAGGAATGCGACGGCCACATCCCGTTCGATCTTGTTGCGGCGCCAGTAGATCTTGTCCGTCGGGGTATGACCGGCGCGCCGGTCTACCGCGTAGTCCATGAGGGCATCGAAGTCTATCTCCTCGCCGTCGAGGAGGCGCTTGATTTTGCGGAACATCTCCGGCCGCAGCAGCTCGAACTGGCGGCGCGTCTGGCCCACCAAGGAGGCGTAGCGGGAGAGGGTTTCGTCGAAGAACTGGGCGTTACCCTCGTCCACGGGGTATTCCACGATCCGGCACCAGCGCGGGCGGTAGTCGCCGGCCCGGAAGTCCCACTCATCGTAATAGTAGTACTTGGGCTCCACCGGCAGCTCGTGCTCGTCGTCGGCGGTGCTCATGCCCGTCACTGGCTGGCCATCCTTTACCGGCACCGGCTGCTTTTTCAGCTTCTCCTGATCCTGGGCGTTCAGCTCCTTGATGAGGTTGGTCAGGAAGAGTTCCGAGGACTGGGTGAGGTCCGCCTCCGCCATATCGGAGATGGTGATCTCGACGCTCTTCTCCAGCAACTGCTTAAGCTGCTCGGGGGACAGCGGCGAGACGGGCCCCTTCTGTCCGCTCTCCTTGCGCAGCTTCATGAGGAGCTGCACCGTCTCTGGCTTGAAGTCGCCCCGGAAGTCCACCGGTGGCGGGCTCTCGTAGGGAAGCTCCTCGCCCTCCGGGAACTGGAGGTTCATGTCCTTGCCAAAGGCGTCGGCGCTCATGGGCACGGCCTGGAGGGCACCTTCGTCGAACTCCGACCAGTCCTCCATAATGTCCGGCGCCATGTTCTTTATCTGCTCGGCCAGCCGGTAGAGACGAATGGTGGCCTCGGCCGAGTCTTCCACCAACGCCTGGGGTTGGCGAAGGGTGGCCAGGATGCCGATGGCCTGCTCCATGGCCGGCATGAGGGCGGCGGGCCAGACGATGCGGTCCAGGCCGTCGAGGCTGGCGCGCACCAGGTTCTCAACGAAGGCCTGGCGCAGGGGCATCTTCTGTACGTCAGGCCGGCGCCCCAGCTCCAGCTCCTTGCGAGCGCCATAGGCCCTACGGATCCCCGCATACTCCCGCTCTACCAGGACATCGACCCGGGCGTCCTCGCACACGGCGAAGATGTCAGCGGCCAAGCGTCGGTCCGGGAACAGATCGAAGAAACGCTCCATATCCGTCAGGGGCCCCATCGCGGGCGCCGGCGCCACGGGCGGCGCGTCCGCTGCGCCGTCGGAGTCCGCCGCCAGGGGCGGATCCGCCTGGCGCTCGGCCTCCGCCCTGGCTCGTTCGTTCGGGAAGATGTTGCCCTCCCGATCGAAGGCGAACTCGAAGGTCCCGAACTCCAGGTGCCCCGTCTGGTGCGTGCAGTAGACCTTATAGACCATGAAGTTGGCGTCCTTGTCCGGGGCTTCCTCGACGTATGGCGGCAGGAAGATGGCCGTGCCCTCCGTGGAGGGGGCCTCCGTCTCTAACCAGCCGATGCCCTTCTCCGCCAGCGCCTCCGACGAGTGCACCGCCATCTCGAATCCGGTGAGGGCCTTGCAGTACATGCGCAAGATATCGGCCACGCGGCTCAACTCCACGCGTGAGGAGAGGGAGTCCAGCACCTGCTCGCCTCGGGCCGACTCCAGGCGGAAGTAGGCCTCGCCGCCCTCCGGGCTGCTGTCCAGGAGTGCGCTGCCCTCCCGGTGCCAATCGGTGATGGCCTCGAGGGGTATCCGCTCAAGGACCCTAGCCGAGGTCTTGAGGAACTCCATGGCGGCCACCGACGAGCGGGGCGCCAGCTCCTCAGCCAGCGAGAGGAGGAGGCCGTGGGACTCTGGGTCCACCTGGGCCAGCGCCCTAGCCGCCTCGGCGAAGAAGGCGAAGGCCTGGCGGCCCTCCGTTCGCGCCAGTTCGCGGGCCAGGGCTAGAAAACGGCCACGTTCCCGGGGATGCAGGTTGGATAGGAGCGACGGCCCCTTCTCAAGATACGACCGCGCATCGGCCCAGCCGGTCGTGGCCAAGGCCTCGGCGAAGCGCAGGAACTCCCCCCGGTCGGGCCCTTCCAGGGGCCGCAGGCTGTGGGGAGCGACGCCCAGGCAGTGGGACGCGAGATCGTAAGAACGGTCGCACAAGGCGTCCACAAAGCGCACCAGCACCCGGACCTCCTCCACCGTAAGGGCCGAAAAGAGGGCGGGGCTACTGTCGAAGAACTGGACCGCCAGAGACGCGGAGCGCCAGGTACCTTTGTACAGGGAGCGTCCCAAGGCCACCCAATCCGCTATCCGGGCCGCGCCCAGGGATGGCACCGCCTCCGCCGACACCCGGAAGTAGGAGGTGGCTAGCGCCGACGAGAGTTCCGCCAGTTCGCGGCCAAGCCGCGACCAGCGGCGGAAGGCGGCCGGCCCCAGCATGGGCAGCATCTGCGGGGTCGCGCGAAAATACTCCGCGGCGGCCTCCCATGAGCGCCAGGATTGGCGGGCTAGCTCTAGGCCGTCTTCGGCCCAGGCCGTCAGATCGCCATCCGTGACCTGATCAGCGATGATCTCAGCCGTGCGGCGGAACTCCGCGGCGAGGCTCGTGGAGAACGGGGATAACGCCTTCTCGTAGTGGGCGTAGATCTTGCGACGCTCAGGAGCGGTCATGCTCGGGCCTCGCTCTCGCCTACCTCCACCCGGGCCGAGCCCGTCGACGGATGGGCCCACGGTGTCGCCCGCCCCTCGAGAATTTCACGGCAAGCAGAGAGAAACGGCCGGACTGCGGCCGCCGATTCCGCCCCGATGACACGTTGACTACTCAAAGATGGAGGATACGACCTCTTCGATGCTGCGCTGTACATCGTGGTCGTCAGTCAGAGCCCAGACCACAGCCACCTGGCAGGCCCGGCGTGGCGGGATGCCCTCGTGGATGAGCTTGCCGGCGTAGATCAGAAGGCGCGTGCTGACGCCCTCGGCCAGGCCGTGCTCCTTCAAGTGACGCACCTTCTCGCCCAGCTTCGCCAGGTCCATGGCCACGTCATCCGATACCTGGCTCTCGTGGGCGATAATCTTGGCCTCCAGATCCCGCGGCGGGTAGCCAAACTCGATAGCCATGAAGCGCTGCCGGGTGCTGTGCTTCAGGTCCTTCAGGGCGCTCTGATAGCCGGGGTTGTAGGAGATGACCAACAGGAAGCCGTCCCGGGCCTCCACTATCTGTCCCAGCTTCTCGATGGGCAAGATCCTGCGGTGGTCCGTGAGCGGGTGGATCAGCACGGTGGTGTCCTTCCGGGCCTCCACCACCTCATCCAGGTAACAGATGGCCCCGGCCTTTACCGCACGGGTGAGGGGGCCGTCGACCCAGCGCGTGCTGTCCCCTTCCAAGAGGTACCGCCCCACGAGGTCCGAGGCCGTCAGGTCTTCGTGACAGGCCACAGTGACCAGGGGTTTGCCGTGCTCCACGGTGCCGGAGCCCGTGACGTCCCGGATGACGCTCACGGGCCGCCCCAGCTTGTACGCCATATATTCGATAAAGCGAGTCTTACCGCAGCCGGTGGGGCCCTTGAAGAGGACGGGGATCTTCTGGGCGTAGGCCGCCTCGAAGAGCTCGACTTCATCCTTCACGGGGATGTAAAAGGGCTCCGAGGTTACGACGTACTCCTCGATGGCGTACTCCCGGTATGTCGGTTCGGTGGTCATCCGCTCACGCTTCCTTCAAGCGGGCGCAGCAGGCGGTGGATACAGCCCGCAGGCGCCCCGAAAATGGTCACGTTTCTAGCATAACATTAAAGGGCCAGATACCTGAACCGCGGCCAGGCTATGGCCGGACGGAGCTCACGACGTCCGCGCCAGCCGCTCCTGGAGCTTCCGCCACTCCTCCACAGTCTGGCGCCGGGTGTCCTCCAGCTCCCCACTGGTGTCGATGACGACGCGCGACCGGCGGATGCGCTCCTCGTCGCTCATTTGGGCCCTGATGCGTTCCAGAACGTGCTCCAAGGGCAGGCCGCTGCGCTCAGCGGCCCTGCGCGCGGCGACCTCAGGCGGGGCCACGGTAACCCAGACCTCATCGGCGAGATCATCCCATCCCGCGTCGAAGAGAAGCGCGGCCTCCAGGACGGCAACTCTGACGCCGGCACGGGCCAGCTCCGCCAGCTTCTCGCGCATCATCCCCTTCATCCGGGGGTGGACGATCCTGTTCAAGCGCCTCAGTTTGCGGGAGTCGGCGAAGACGGCGGCCCCCAGCTTCTTGCGGTCGATGGTCCCGTCCTCGGCCAAGACGTCGCGGCCGAAGGAGTCGACGATCTCCTGCCAGGCGGGGCGCCCGGGCTGATACACTTCGTGGCCTACTAGATCCGCGTTGAGAACGGCGGCCCCTAGCTCCTCCAGTACCTTGGCGACGGTTGACTTGCCAGTGCCGATGCCGCCGGTGAGACCGATGACGTACAAGGAATCCCCTCGTAACCTGCGCGGCCCTGGACCCCTGATCGACGGCGAAACAGCGCCCCCGGGGCCGGCCGCACCCCAATTCTAGCCGCCGCCCAACCAGGGGGTCAAACCGCTGAGGGAAGGCGACAGCAGGCGACGCCGGACTGTGCGCCCCTTAACCCAGGGCGCCCCCAGACCAGCGGCGCACGTCGCTGCGGGAGTAGCGGAAGGCCCGGAACACCCAGTTGTTGGGGCCCAAGAGCGGCGTATCACTGAAGTACGGGCTGATGTACTCCCAGACGATGCGCCGGTCCGGCGTGACCTCGAAGATCCTGCCGGTGCAGCCCTCGCAGATGAGGGTGTTGCCGTTGGGCAGCCGCTGGGCCCCGGAGATGTACGGGCTGAAGAAGCTCTGCAATGGCAGATCCCTGTACTCCCAGACAGCGCGATTGGTGCTGCGGTCGATCTCTACCACTCGAGAGTAGCAGAGAGGGGAGTTCTCCCGGTGCACGCCGTTGTCGAAGACGAGGACGTCGCCGTTCTCCAGCACCTGAGGGTCGTGCTGCTGGGCCAAGGCGGGTGGGCCCAGCTTCCAGACGATATCCCCGCTTTGGCGTTCGATGATGGCGACGGTGCTGATGTTGCGGAAGCTCACCATCACGCCACCCTCCGGGGTCTCTAACACGGTGTTGCCGTGGGTCCATTCCTCGCGCCACTCGTGGGCCCCCAGCCGGTCGCTCGCCGGGTCGAGGTGCTCGTAGGCGTGCCACTCCCAGAGCACTTCGCCGCCCTTGGTGACCTCCAGGATCCGATCGGCCCACATCCCGCCGTGCTCCGTGCCGGGCAGGCCCCCTTGCACACGTTGGGCGATCTCTTCCGGTACCCGCTCGATAGTCAAGAGCAGAACACTGCCGCGCCTGGTGAGCCGGGCATCATGATGATGGTCCGGATGCTCCAGCTCCCACAGGACGTTTCCTTCCCAGTCCACTTCCATGACGATGCCGCCCTTGAAGAGCGGCCAAGTGGGGAACCTGGGGCTGGCATCCGGCGTCTTGCCGCAGTAAAAGAGGTGGCCATCCGGCAAAAGACGTCCGTAGTCCCCTGGGGGGTAGGGCATGCGCCACTGGTGGGCTACGTTGCCCTCCATATCTATGAGGAGCACTGTGCCGTCGCCCATCATGGGCGCAAAGAGGGTGTAGCCGTCGAAGGCCGCGCCCTGTTCCCAGGCGATGAGCCCGGTGCCGCGGCGGCGCAGCGTCACCTGGTCTATGGCCACTGGCAGACCCCGCCGGGGGGCAAGACTAGCTGGCCTTCAGCTCCCGTACCTTCTCCGTGAAGGGTGGGATGATCTCCTTCCAGTCGCCCACGACAGCGAAGCGCGAGGCCTTGAAGATGGGAGCGTCGGGATCCTTGTTGATGGCGGCGATGTTCTTGACGGAGGACACGCCGGCCATGTGCTGACTAGCACCGGAGATGCCCACCGCTATGTACAGGTCGGGCGTGATCACCTTGCCGGTGAGGCCGATCTGCGCGGGCACAGGGTACCAGCCCATATCGCAGACGGCGCGGCTGGCGCCGACGGCGCCGCCCAGGATCGCGGCCAGCTCCTCCAGGTTCTTGAACCCTTCGGGCCCGCCGATGCCCCGGCCGCCACCCACGACCACTTTGGCGTCTTCCAGGCGCACGCCTTCCGCCTTCTCCTTCTTGCGCTCGATGATCTTGGTGCGCACGGCACTGGCATCGATGCCGGCCGCCTGCTTCACGATCTCCCCGCTGCGCGAGGCATCGGGCTCCAGCGGTTCGACAGCCTTGACCCGCAGCGTCGCCATCTGCGGCGTGCCGTTGATGGTGTAGCGGGCCCGGGCGTTTCCGCCGTAGCAGGG
>DAOUAG010000077.1:0-2772 GCA_034433815.1 Dehalococcoidia bacterium
CATGGACCCTGGCGCCCAGCGCCTCGGCTAGAGCTATCAGGTCCTGCTGGCCCCCGCTTTCGGATACGCCGTCGCCACAGATGATGACAGGCGCCTCGCCGGCCAGCAGGATTTCTGCGACGCGCTCAGTGGCCTCTTTGTCGGGCCTCGCTCGCGTGTCGGCGGGCAGGGAGGGGAAGATGGGGGCGTCGCACTGTTCGTCCATCAGGTTAGCGGGGATCGAGATGAACGCGGGCCCCCGGGGCTGCTCTGCGGCCACCTTGAAGGCGCGGCGCAAGAGCACAGGTATCTCGCTGGCATCCTGCGCCTCGACCGCCCACTTGCACAGAGGTTGGGCCAGGCGCACCAGGTCTCCCGTCAGGATGGGGTCTTGAGAGGAGCCGCGCTGGGGGTGCTGTCCGGCGTAGATGACGAGGGGTGTGTGTGTGCGGTAGGAGTTATACAGCATGCCCATAGCGTTGCCCAGGCCAGGGGTGATGTGGAGCTGGACGAAGGCGGGCCTGCCCGTCGCTCGAGCGTAGCCATCGGCGACCCCCACGGCGACGCTCTCGTGCAAAGCGAGGATGTACTCGATCTGGGGGTAGTCTTGCAGCGCGTCCATGAAGGCCTGCTCTGTGGTGCCTGGATTCCCGAAGACGTAGCGGGTTCCTTCGGCGATTAGCTGCTCCAGCATGGCCTGGCGGCCGTTCAGTCTACTCATGGGGGCTCCTCCGGGCCAAGGATAACACAAGGCGATGCCGCTCAGTGGGGTCGTTCACCGGCTCTTAACCTTGGTTCAGGCAACGGAATTCCGGCATCGCCCGTCCTTCTATGTGGAGGATTCAAGGGGCCAATGGTTTCGCTGGCTCAGCTTCCGGGCACGGGCTCGGACCATCACAGAAGGGATGGCACCCGGAGGGTCCGCGTGCCTCCGCTGTGGAAGGAGTCCCTCTGGGTGGTGGACTGGCTGGGCCTGCGCTTCTCACCCGTGTACTACGGGGTCGGCGTGCCCAGGGGCGACGGAAGCGCGGTAGTGCTGGTGCCCGGGTTCCTGGGGAACGATGCGTACCTCTACGAGCTCTACCTGTGGCTGAGGCGAATCGGTTACCGGCCGTACATGTCGGGCATCGGGATCAACGCCGATTGCCCCGGCCGCCTTGCCGGTCGCCTCATGCGCACGGTGGAGAGGGCTCACGCGGAAACGGGCCGCCCGGTGCGCATCGTCGGCCATAGCCTCGGCGGCCTCCTGGGGCGCAGGGTCTCGCTGCGCCGGCCCGACCTGGTATCGCAGCTCGTCTATCTGGGCAGCCCCATCCGGGCCATGCATGCGCACCCGTTAGTTGAGGCCGTGGCTTCGGTACTACACGCAGCCCTGATTATGATCACCTCCCGGGATCCCGGCTGCCTGACGGAGGACTGCCGCTGTGGGTTCGCCCACGATATCGAGGAGCGCCTACCACCCACTGTCCGGCACGATGCCATCTACACGCGCGAGGATGGTGTGGTCGACTGGCACGACGCCCGCGAGAGGAGTCCCCGTCTCAACCACGAGGCGGGCGGGACCCACATCGGCCTTGTGTACAACGCCTGTGCCTACGCCATATTGGCTGATCTCCTTGCCAGGGGCGGGCAGTTGCGCACCGCGCGCAAGCAGACCACCCGGGCGGCTTAGGCAGCCCCCGGTTTGACGGCCACATGGAGGGCCACCGTGCGGCCGGCCAGATACCGCACTCGCACGTTGGAAAGCCCGGCTTCCTCCATCAAGTCCGCTAGGGCTCTCGCTCTGGGGAATCCCACAAGGGAATTGGGAAGATACCGGTAGGCCGCTCTATCGCCGCTGATAGCGCCGGCCAGGATGGGCACCAGGCGCGAGAAGTAGAGGGCATATATGGCACCGAAAAGCCCCGGCGGGGGCGGCGTCATATCCAGGCAGACGAGCCTTCCGCCGGGTTTCAGGACGCGCCCCATCTCTTCTAAACCTGCCTTCAGGTCTGCGAGGTTGCGCAGGACGAAGGCGTTGGTGACACAGTCGAAGGTGTCGCTAGGGAAGGGGAGGCGCAGGGCATCGGCCAGAACCCAGCTTATGCCGTTGTTCCGCCCGCGGGCTTTCCGCAAGGCCACCTTCAGCATCTGGGGGGAGAAGTCCGCCCCGATGACCCTTCTGGCACCGAGGCGGTTCAGTTCGAAGGCCAGATCGCCGGTGCCGGCGCCAACGTCCAGCGCCACGGCCCCCGCGGGTTCGGCCGCTGCTGCCGCCAGCCGCCGCCAGCGGCGGTCCATGCCCAGGCTCATCAGGCGATTGAGAAGATCGTATCGGGGGACGATGCGGCCAAACATCGTTTGGATGGAGCGAGGGTCCTTGGGGGGCATGCCGTGTCCTATGGTACCGGCCCGCTGCCCTTGCCGACAGCCGTTGACCTCAAGGCCGGCGCGGAGTACCTTAAAACCGACCGACGCGTCGGTCGGTTTTTCGCCATGGCTCTACAGCAGACACGCGCCATCGATAGGCGGCAGCGCATCTTGGAGGCGGCGCTCCAGGTCTTTTCTCAGCGCGGCTACAGGGATGCCACTGTGGATGACATCGCCGCGGCCTCCGGCACATCCAAGGGAGGCGTGTACTTTCACTTCCCCAACAAGGAGGCGATCTTCCTGGCTCTCCTGGACGAGACGGCGGCGCGCCTGCGATCGAAGATCGCCGAAGCCCTCACGGCTAGCGATGACCCCGTCACCCGGGCGGACGCCGCTCTCCTGACGGTGTTCCGGACCTTTACCAAGCATCGGGCCCTGGCCCGT
>DAOUAG010000078.1:0-5180 GCA_034433815.1 Dehalococcoidia bacterium
GCGCCGGCGCACGAGTCAAAGGTCGTGAAACAACTAGCGAATACGGTCGCAAGCCTCGACCCGGTGGCTTATCGGGAGGCCTACGGTCGGCTTGTGGTCCTGGCAAGGAAAGCGAATACCTTGGCCAGCCGGCGGGCCCTGCTAGCGCGCCTGGAGACAACCGCCCCCGGCTGGGCCGCTGCCGTCCGCGACCGGGTCCCGCCTCATGACAGCCAAGAGATGCCCGGCGATCCGAGCAAGGCGTGGCTCTGGAGACAACTCGCTGAAGAGATCGAACGTCGGTCAACGATATCGTTAGAAGATCTCCAGCAAAGGCTTCAGAAGCTCACGGAGGAGTTGCGCCGCGTTACGACGGACTTAGTGGAGCGGCGGGCCTGGAGCGCACAGTTGAGTCGCACGTCGCTAGCGCAAAGACAGGCTCTCATGGGATGGCTCCAAACCATCCGCCGGATCGGTCGCGGGACCGGCAAGCGCGCCCCGCGCTTGCGCATCGAGGCACAAAGGCTGATGGGTCAGTCGCGAGACGCCGTCCCTGTGTGGGTTATGCCCCTTTCCCGAGTTGTGGAAAATTTCGACCCCCGAACGACCCGCTTCGATGTCCTTATCATCGACGAGGCCAGCCAGTGCGATGTCATGGGGCTAATTGCCCTCTACCTGGCAAAGAGCGTGGTCATCGTGGGAGACCACGAACAGGTTAGCCCCGATCCCGTCGGGCTACGAATCGATGAAGTGGAGCATCTTATTCGGGAGCACCTGCGGGGCATCCCCAATTCTCACCTCTATGATGGCCAGCAGTCCATCTATGACATCGCCATGCAGTCCTTTGGCGGCCTTATCTGCCTTCGGGAGCATTTCCGTTGCGCGCCGGACATCATTCAGTTCAGCAACGAGTTGTCTTACAACCTGCAAATCAAGCCCCTGAGGGATGCGAGCCAGATATCCTTGAAGCCTCACGTCAAAGAATACAGGGTTGAAGGGCGTGAGACAGACGACAATGTCAACGAAGAAGAGGCCATTACGGTGGCATCGTTGCTGGCCGCTGCCGTCGAACAACCAGAATACGCTGACAAGACGATGGGCGTTATCTCGCTGCTGGGGCAGAATCAGGCCAGGCGCATCGATCAGCTGTTACGGCAGCACTTGGAACCCGCCGTGTATGAACGGCACCGGATCGTTTGCGGCAACCCGGCCCACTTCCAGGGAGACGAACGGGATGTGATGTTTCTTTCTATGGTCTGGGGGCCTAGGGAAGGTCCGTTGTCGCTGCTCGATGCGGGGCCCCGCGATATGTACAAGAAACGGTTCAATGTTGCGGCGAGCCGGGCGCGCGACCAGATGTGGTTGGTTCACTCGCTGAGCCCAGAGCGCGACCTCCAACCCGGCGACCTACGGCGTCGACTGATCGAGCATGTACGCGACCCTCAATCCGTCAGCCGAAGCCTTAGAGGGGATGAGATACGCACCGAATCGGAGTTCGAAAGGGAGGTGCTGCGACGTTTGACGCTGGCGGGCTTTCGGGTTACGCCGCAGTGGCAGGTCGGCTACTACCGCATCGATTTGGTGGTGGAAGGCGGAGGGAAACGCGTAGCGGTGGAGTGCGACGGTGACCGCTATCATCCTCTGGAACAGCTTAACGACGACATGCAGCGCCAGGCCATCTTAGAGAGGATAGGCTGGACCTTCATCCGCCTTAGAGGGACAGAATTCTTCCGGGACCCTGATGCTGCGATTGAGCGCCTCGTCAACCGGCTGAAGGACCTCGGAGTCAAGCCTGAAGGGGGGACGGAGTCGCGCGGTGACAGCACAAGCGTAGATTCGGATGTCGTAGATCGAGTGATTCGGCGGGCCGCTGAACTTCGAGAAGAGTGGAAGACGACCGCACCCCTCGAACAATGGCAGATGCCTTGGGGTGACAGGCAACCGGCCGTGCATAGAATCAGCGAAGGCGAAACGCCGCCCGCGTCAGCGCAGCCGCCCCAAACTTCCCGTCCGCGAAGCCCCCGAGGCGCACGGGCTCCAAGGCAAACCTGGCAAGTGGATGTCGGCGTCGCAAGTGAGGCCATTGCTCCGGCCAGGCCGATTTCGGGTCCGCGGACGGTTCGCCCTGAACCTAGGGGCGGAGACGCCACTGCAGCCGTGCTTGGCTGGACGGCGTCGACCTGGAAAGCCTTGGCCAAGTGGGGGAAGGACACGGAGCTCCTCAATCCGAGGGAGCGAAGGTTCGTTTTCCAGGTGGGCCAGCTAATCACATGGGGTGCTGAGCTTTCGGAACGGCAGCTCAAGTGGGCAGAAGATCTTCAGCGTAAGGCCCTTAAGGATGGCTTCAGACCTGACTGATTGGGTTAGCTCCGGCGCGCCACCCCGGTCGCCAACGGCGCGACGGACATCGCCCAACCTTAGACGGACGCCCGGCCGCCGTCGTGGCCGTCATCGGGGCGCGCAGGCTTCGTGCGCAAGGCAATCACGGTGGGGGTAGGAGCCGGCCGCGCCAAGATGGAAGAGCCCATGACGACCTGCGACGTTCTGATCGCGACCATCGGGATGCGCGATCCCGAAACGGAAGACGGCCCTACAGGCCCCATGCGGGCCGCCGTATGCCTGCGACCGCGCACCGTTTTGCTCATCGCGCTACCCGATGTGCTGGCCCAGGCGGAGAAGACCAGAGCAGCCATCGAAAGCGCACTCCCTGAGGCGGACGTTCGGGTCATCACCCTCGACACCGGCGATCCAGTGGACATCGATGGCCTCCAGCAAGCGCTGGACAGCGAGCTGGGGGCCATCGGCGCCGAGATCAGCGGGAGAAGCGTAGCCGTGTGCGGGTCATCGGGGACCCCGCAACTCGGGCTAGCCCTCACCCTAACGGCGATGGCCCGCTTCCCGGAAGCTACCCATTACCAGGCTCTCGCTCCCCAATTCGCCGCCGAGCCGCTCCTTCGGGCGTTCGATCCTGATGTCCTTCGCCATCACACGGAGATGGACAACGCCTTCGCTGCCCTGGAGAGCTGTCAGTTCGCCCTTGCCCGGCGGCTGTTCGAAGCGAGGTTAGCCAGCCGAACCACCTTGGCCCGCCGTGCCAGCCCGGCGCTCCGTGCGGGCCACCTCCTGGCCACCGCCCTGCTGGCCGCCGAGAGGCTGGACGCGGCAGAGGCCAGCCGAATCCTAGCGGACCGAACCGGGCTGAGCGGGCGGGCGCGCCGCCATCTGGAGCCGCTGAAGCAGTGGTACGCCGGCATCGGCAGCGGCGGCAAGGGCAGCACCGACTGGCCGGTGGAGCTGGCGGCCCTTTCCCGCCGCCAGCGGCGGGCCGGCGCCTCCGCCCAGGCTCTCATCAGCGCCGCCATCGCCATGGAGGCGGCCGTCGCCGTCCGCTTTCGCACCCGGCACGGCTTGAACCTCGACAAGCTGAAGGGCGAGGACCTGGGGCGGGTGCCAGACGATCTGCGCGGCGCTCTCGTCCCTCTGGGCGGCTCAGCTTTCCGGCTGGAGGGTGCCGAGAAGCGCTCCTGCTGGCTAAAGAGCATCGATCCGGAGTACGCCCATGCCCTCGGGGACAGGAAGGCCCAGAGCCTGAGGAAGAGTCTCATCGAGGCCCGTAACGACCTTGTCCACCAGGGTAGGTCTCCACGGCCGGAGTCCTTGGAGGGCGGGCTGGAGTTTCTGGACGCCCTGTTCAGCGCCTTCGGGTGGCGCCTCTCCGCCGACTGCCCTTCCTCGCCCCAGGCAGTGGCCGCCTTCGCCGCCCGGTGCCGGGGCGAGGCCGGCTTGGCTGCGTAGCGCACCCCACCCCGCACGTGCCCCGATTATCCCCGCGGAGGTGACATATGCGCGTGCTTCACATCACCCACCAGGGTGCCGAGGTAAGGCTCAGCGGCCAAACCCTGGGCGTTTGGCACGAAGGGAAGCGCCTGCTCCAGGCCCGCTTGCCCCTTCTGCGATCCATCGTCCTCCACGGCGCCGTGCACGTCTCCCCGGCCGCCTGGGCTCGAATCCTCGCTGAGGGCATCGATTGCGTCTACCTAACGCAAGGGGGCCGCTTCCGCGGCCGGCTGGAGACCCTCTCTTCCACCGCCGCCCAACTCCGCGTCCTCCAGGCCCAGCGGGTGGCGCATACCGCCAGTAGACTCACCGCGGCTAAGGCCGTCGTCAGAAACGCGATCCTTTCCCGCTGGCGCATCCTGCGCGCTTTCCACGTTCAGCCCGTGCGACCTCTTGATTGGCTTTTGGCCCATCATCAGGAGGCGGCCAACCTGGCGGAGCTCCAGGGCCTGGAGGGCTACGCCACCAGGCTCTACTTCCACTCCCTCCGGACAGTCCTTCCCACGGCTCTGGCCCGTTGGAGGCGCCAGCGACGACCGCCCCCGGACGGTCTCAACGCCCTCCTCAGCTATGGCTATGCGATACTCCAGTCTCGGGTCCACGCCGCCGTAGCCGTGGTGGGCATGGATCCTTTCATAGGGTTTTTGCATGAGCTGGGGCGCCCCCGCCCGGCGTTCGTCCTGGACATGATGGAGGAGTTCCGCGCCCCGGTGGTGGACTTCACTTGCTTCCGGCTCGTCTCCGCCTGGGGACCCGATGGCTGGTGGGAGGCCACGTCTGCGGGCGCCCGGCTGAGCGACGACGCCCGGCGCCAACTCATTACCCGCATCGAGGAGCGGCTCGCTGCCACGACCCTGCACGCAGGCACCAACACCCGCGTGACGCTAGAACGCGCCATCGAGCTCCAGGTGCGGGCCTTCGCCTCTGGCCTGCGGGGGGATTGGAGCCGCTACCGGCCCCTCAAGGGCGCGCCGGCCTAGGAGGCGGGCCGTGTACGTAATAGTAGCTTACGACATAGAAGATAACCGCCGGCGTACGAAGATCGCCCGGTTCCTGGAGGGATTCGGAGAGCGCGTCCAGTACAGCGTGTTCGAGTGCGATCTGGAAGAGCGCCACCTGCGCCGCATGGTGACCGGCCTTCAGGCCATGATGCAGCCTGGAGACGCCATCCGCATCTACCGGCTGGACCGCAGAAGCGAGGCGGAGATCATTGTCCTGGGAGGGAGACCCAAGGTAAAATGCGTTAGAGTAACAGTGGTATAGGGCCAAGTCAATAGGGTTGCAGATGCCGAATCCCCCGAGGGGGACTGAAACTTCGTCCACCACCTCCAGCGCCTGCCGGAGCATGTGTTCATGCTCGTTGC
>DAOUAG010000079.1:0-3419 GCA_034433815.1 Dehalococcoidia bacterium
CGCTTCGCCCGTGGGCAAGGCGCTCCTGGACAGCCAGGTCGGCGACGAGGTGGAAGCCTCCGTCCCAGCGGGCGTAATGCGTTTCCGGATCGAGGCTATCGACGAGTAGCGGCTTTAGCGGCGCAGGATCTTGGGGAGAAGGTCTGCGGGCGTGCTGGGCACGGTGTAGTAATCGTTGATCTCGGGATCTTCGTAACCCCCGATGTAGCGATAAGTGCGGATTCCCACGACGGGTACGCCCACCCGGCGGCAGAGGTCCAATGCTTGCTCGGCCCGGCCCACTGGGACGTAAAGATATAGGGGCGCCACCTTGGCGTAGGGCAGCCACTCGTGGCGTGCCACCTCCTCTCGCACCGTCTCGTGCGTCTCCACCTCCCCCAGGATCTTAACGAAGTTCTCGGGGTGCTGCACGACCACGATGTCCGGATAGGCCACCATCCCGTTTTCCAACAACACGCCCATGGTGCGCGTGGGGTGGTTAACATAGGTCTTGTAGTCCCGGTACTTCGGCGTAGGGAAGGCGAACCTCACCCGGGCGATACCCTGGATGGCCCGCAGGTGCAGGGCCTCCCTGGCCTCGGAGCGTAGAGACTGGGTGGGCGGTGTATAGACGCGGAGGGGTCCGGCGGGCGCCGTCCTCTCCTTAGCAGCTTGTTCGGTCATATGGCCTAGTTCTCCAGCATCTTGGCTCTTGGCAACTGTCTGGGAGCAAAGTATCACTGCTGGAATGGGGAAGGCAAGGCCTGGTCCGTTGGCCAGCTTGACACTGGTCTGAGGATTAGTGATATTTGGTACGGACACACTATTTCGCGATCGATTTCCACCGTCTGACGATGCCCTCTAAGCAGGCCCCAAACCGTCCGCCCCAGCGCGAACTGCGCTCCGGCCCCGCCGCGACGTGCGAGAGTCCGCTGCCCTAACCCCGACCGGAACCCCGACGGGCGCCCTGGCGGCGGGACGCGTCCGCGGTTGGCGTTTCGAGTTCCGTCACCTGGCTCTATTGGCCGTGGTGGCCACCTATGGGCTCATCGTGTTGGGCGGAGTGGTGCGATCCACGGGGTCTGGTACCGCCTGCCCGGACTGGCCCCTCTGCAAGGGCGAGGTCGTCCCTCCGTTCGAGACGAAGGTGATGATCGAGTACGCGCACCGGGTGGTGGCTTCGCTGGTGGGCCTGATCATCGCGGCTACGGTAGTCTGGGCCTGGCGCCGGCGGCACGTCGACCCATCGGCGGCGCGGATGGCGGGGGTGACGCTGGTGCTCCTTGCCATCCAAGTGGGGGTTGGGGGCATCACCGTGGGTACGGAGACGAACTCGGTGGTCGTGGCCATCCACCTGAGCATCGCCCTAAGTCTGCTGACGGCGCTTATCGTCCTGGCCGCGAAGGCGCACCTACCGGGCGAAGTAAGGGGGCTCACCCTGCGCAAAGTGCCGGCGGCGGCGCTGGCCTCCGTAGTGGTGGTGTTCGCCCTGATAATCGTAGGCGCCTTCGTTTCCCAAGAGGGCGCCGGCTTGGCCTATCCTGACTGGCCCCTCTTCGATGGCAAGCTTACTTGGGCGTCCAGCAAGGCGGGGGAGCTGCATTATGCTCACCGCCTGGTGGCCGTGGCCGCGGGGGCAGCCCTCGCCTGGCTCGCCGTTCACACTTTGAGGCGCGAGAGGGACCCGGTGGCTTTGGCGGCGGTGTCGACGGCCTTTGCCCTGTATGTGGCCCAAGTGTTTGTGGGCGCGAGCAACGTCTGGCTCGATTTGCCCACATCCTTGCGCATCCTACACCTCGCCCTAGCTTCGCTCCTTTGGGCGGTCTTACTGTTCGGCGTCGTATGGTCCCAGCTGCGAGACGCGATCCCCCCGGAGACGGCTGCACAGTGACTAGCGCCGCAGCCTCCGCTACCCGCGTGGCCCGCGACTTCCGCCAGGGCGCCCTCGCCTATCTGCGGCTGACGAAGCCGCGCATCGTGCTTCTCTTGGTGGTCACGACGATCCCGGCGATGATCCTGGCGGAAGGCGGCATGCCGTCGCTCTGGCTGATCCTGGCCACGGTAGGCGGCGGCGCCATCGCTGCCGGGGGCGCCAACGCCATGAACATGTTCTTCGACCGCGACATCGACGAGATCATGCGCCGCACTCGGGGCCGCCCGGTGCCTTCGGGCCAGGTCGACCCGGAGCGAGCTGCCGTCTTCGGTTTGGCTCTCGGGGCTCTGGGGTTCGTCATCTTGCAGCTCTTCGCCAACTTCCTTGCCGCTGCCCTGACTATGGGGGCCTATGCCTTCTATATCGTCGTGTATACCCTCTTGCTAAAGCGCAGCACGCCACTGAACATCGTCATCGGCGGCGCGGCTGGTGCGATGCCACCGGTGGTAGGATGGGCGGCGGTCACCGGAGACGTGGGGATGGCCGCCATCGTCATGTTCGCCATCGTCACCCTCTGGACCCCGCCGCACTTCTGGGCCTTAGCCCTGAACTACAGCAGCGACTACAAGAAGGCCGGTGTGCCGATGCTCCCCGTCGTTGCCGGCCCGAAAGAGACGGGACGTCAGATCCTTTGGCACAGTCTGGGCCTGGTGGCGGTATCGCTTCTTTTGCCGGTGTGGAGCTCGGCCGGCCTGGTGTACGAGATCTCGGCTGCCGTCCTCGGGGCCGCGTTCCTTTACTACGCGGTGGCGCTGTGGCGGACTGGCTCCGGCCGCTCCGCCTGGGCCCTTTTCCGCTACTCCATCGTCTACCTAGCGCTTCTCTTCGCGGCTATCGCAGTGGACGGTTTGACCTAGATCGACAGGCGAGGCCGGCGCCCGGCTCCTAGAGCGAAGATGGCGGGTGCCAGCACCCCTAGCACCGCCAGGTCCACCGGTAGCGTGAAGTGGCCGGAGCCGTCACTGTAGACCGCGATCCGCAAGAGGTCGACGGCGTACGAGAGGGGATTGGCGGCTGCTAGCGCTGCCAACCAAATCGGAAGGTCGTGCAAAGGGAAGAAGGCGCCCGAGAAGAAGAGGAAGGGGAAAAGTACCAGGTTCATGACCAGGTGGAACCCTTGCATGGTACGAATGCGCGAGGCCACCACCTGAGCGAAGCCGTTGAGGAAGAGGGTTAAGAGGAGCATCGCCACGACTGCCAACAGGAGACCAGCCAATAGGCCGTATTGCCACTCCAGGTCGATGCCGGGGATGAGGGCTGCCACAGCCAATAGGGCGATGGCCTGCGCAGTGCCGATGATCACGCCGGCTAACCCTTTGCCCAGGAGGATGACCTGGGGTGGGTTGGGCGAGGCCAGCATGGTGCGAAGCATACCCGAATCCCGGTCTTGGTAGTAAGAGGCGCTGGAGAACGTGGAGGAGAAGAGTGCCGTCATCACCGCTAGGCCGGGAACCAGAAAACTGGCGTAATCGCCGTCCCGTATGCGCTCGCTGGATGGATGGAGCCC
>DAOUAG010000080.1:0-3811 GCA_034433815.1 Dehalococcoidia bacterium
CGCGCGAGCTGTACCGTGTGGCCGAGATGGGGCCGGGGGACATCGATGTCGCCGAGATCTACGACCACTTTACCCCCATGGTGCTGATGGCCCTGGAGGCCTACGGCTTCGCTCCTCGAGGCCGGGCCCCAGACCTCTTTCGCGAGGGGAAGCTGGAGCTGGACGGCGCCATGCCCTTGAACACCCATGGCGGACACCTTGGCGAAGGCTACTTGCACGGCTTCGGACATATCGTGGAGGCCGTGCGCCAGCTGCGCGGCACCGCGGCCAACCAGGTGTCCAAGGCCAGGACCTGCCTTGTCACCAGTGGCACGGGCGTTCCCACCAGTGGCCTCATTCTCTGCAAGGAGCCCTATTGATGGTCGAAGTGCCCCGCCCTTACCCGCAGCCTGACCGGGATACGGCTCCCTTTTGGGACGCCCAAAATCATCATCGCCTCATCTTCCAGCGTTGCTCCAACTGCGGATACGTCCGTTACGTCGTCGGCCCTCTCTGCCCCAACTGCCGGTCCTTCGCCTTCCAGTGGATCGAGTCCAGCGGCCGCGGGCGAATCTACAGCCACACCACTGTCCACTATCAGGCGCATCCGGCGTTTCCAGTTCCGTACACCGTTCTGCTAGTGGAGATGGAGGAGGGGCCACGGCTCGTCGCTCAGCTGCGAAATCCGGAGGGACGGCCCTTCGGCATCGGCACCCCTGTGCGAGTGGAGTGGGAGGATCATCCCAATCAGTCGCTGCCCGTGTTCGTCATAGATGAGGAGCCAAAAGGGGGCTAAATGGGCATAAATCTTAGAGAGAGCTTTCGTGTTAACGCCCCCGTTCAGAAGGTATGGGAGTTCCTGATGGATCCGCACCAGGTGGTGACCTGCATGCCTGGCGCGGAGCTGGATGAGGTGGTTGGCGATAACACCTTCCTGGGAAGCATAAGGGTGAAGGTGGGACCCATCACGGCCACCTACAAAGGCCGTGCCCAGTTCGTGGAGGTCGACCCCCAGGGATACACGATCCGCCTGATGGCTGAAGGCGCCGAAGCTGGCGGGGGCAACGCCCGGGGCACGATGTTCAGCCGTCTTGAGCCGTTGCCTGATGGCGGCACGGAGGTTGTCGCCGAGGCCAGCGCGGAGGTAACCGGCCGCATCATGCAGTTCGGTCGCGGCATGATCCAGGGCGTCTCCCAGCAGCTCTTCCAGCAGTTCGCAGCCAACGTGGTGCAGCGACTAGAGACGCCGGTAGAGGCAGGCGAAGTTGCTCAGGCCCAGAAGCCCATCAACGCCCTAGCCCTCTTCGCAGGGTACGTCTGGTCCGTGATCGTGCGCCTCTTCAGGCGTCTTTTCCGCCGCCGGGCATAGGTCACTCGCCCGTAAAGTTCGGCTCGCGCTTCTCCAGAAACGCCTTCACGCCCTCCCTGGCGTCGTTAGTGTTGGAGGCGATGACCGAGGCCATGGTCTCGAAGTCGATGGCCCCCTCCAGATCGGAGGTCAGACCCTTGTACACCATCCGCCGGGCCATCTCGACAGCGGTGCTAGCGCCGCGAGCTAGCTCTTTGGCGTAGCTGAGGGCCGCAGGCAGCGCCTCTCCGGCGGGGTACAGCTCGTCGATAAGACCCGCCTCCTTGGCCTCTTGCGCGTTCAGCCACGCGCCTGTCGTCATCATCTTTAGCGCCATGGGAATGCCCACGATGCGGGGTAGGAAAAATGACATGCCGCACTCCGGGACCACGCCCCGTTTCACGAAGATCGCTGAGATGCGCGTCGTCTCGTCGGCAAAGCGGCGATCGGTGGCCAGGGCATAGACCAGGCCCACACCGGCGACGTGGCCCTGCAGGGCCGAAATCACCGGTTTGTCTACCGCGATGAGAGCCCGGGTCACGTCGGCGAAAGGGCCGAAGGGATTCTTGCGCTGGAATCGGGGGATCTTGCGCTCGCCCAGCAGCGATCCTTCGTCTACCCAGCCCAGGTCGCCCCCAGCGCAGAACGAACGCCCCTCGCCTCGCAGCAGCACCGCCCGTACCTCGTCCCGAAACCGGATCTCGGTCAAGAGGTCGGCAAGCCGCCTGGCCATCTCCCAGTCGATGGCGTTCAGCCTATCGCTGCGGTTCAGGGTCACTATCCCTACGCCGTCCTCCACGTCGAACTTAATGCGGTTGTCTTCTGTCATCGCCCGTGACCTCCCGGTGGCGAAATCTGGCCGGTTTGCTTCTAGATTCTATCGAGCCAGGCGGTTGCAAGCCAGGATTCCGCCCCGTTCGGCAAACAGGAGGCCTCTTGGCACCCTGAGCGCTGATCGGCCGGCCGTGGCGGACCAATGCCCCCGCCTTCAGGCAGGGACGCTGCAACGTAGGGTGGCCCTGAGCGCTGGCAGACCGGTTGCGGCGGACCAATGCCCCCGCCTTCAGGCAGGGGTGCCCGTTAGCGTTGACGCCCCTCGCGAGCCACTGTATCTTCGTGTTCGGCGCACGACGCCATGGATTCGAAGATGTCGCGGATCGACGTGCTGTTCATTCTGCGCGACGCCATCGCCAGTTCGGCGATCGGGACGATTCATGCCGCCATCGAGGCTCGCAGGGCTGGCAAGGAGGCGGCGGTTTTCATCACTCAGGAGGCGTTGGCAGCCTTCGCGCGGGGATCCTTCGCGTGGCCCAGGGACCTCTCTGGCCAGGAGATGCGCCTGGGCATGGCCTCCCGGGCGGCATCTCTCGGTCTACCCACCATGGGTCGGGGCGAGGGGCGCCAGCTAGACGCCAGGGCCATGCTGCCGCTAGCCCTGGAGGCTGGCGTACGCGTCTTCGCTTGTCCTCTGTGGACAGGGCTTCTGGGCTTGGACGAGGACCTTCCCGCGGGGGTCGAACGGTTGGAGGCTGCCCAGGCCCGGGAGCTACTTGCGGGCGCGCAGAAAGTGATCGGGTCGCTTTAGAGAGGGGGAGTCATGAGCTGGACGCCGTGGGAGAAGGTGGCCGGCGAGGGCATGGAGTTCGATGACATAATCTTCGAAAAGAAGTTTCATCGGGAGCTGGAGGGTGGCGTGGCTCGCATCACCATCAACCGGCCCGAGAAGTACAACGCCATGACGACCCACACCGTGGACGAGATGTTCCGGGCGTTCTACGATGCCACGCACGACCCTATGATTGGCGTCATTGTCCTGGCCGGCGCGGGCGAACACTTCGGCACCGGTGGTGATGTGGAGTGGGAGCAGTGGGGGTTGCGCAGCGCCTTCTACTTCCGCTATCCCCCGAATCGGCTGGTCCGCCTCTCACCCAAGCCGGTAATAGCTATGGTACAGGGGTACTGTATTGGCGGGTCCAATCATTTGGCCTACTGCTGCGATTTCACCATCGCTGCCGACAACGCCATCTTCGGCCAGGCTGGGCCTCGGGTCTCCAGCCCCGCCGACGGCTACTTTGTGCCCTACCTCGTGCGGGTGGTGGGGGCTAAGAAGGCCCGCGAGATGTGGATGTTGTGCCGTCGCTATACGGCTCACGAGGCGTTGGAGATGGGCCTCGTGAACACGGTAGTGCCGCTCCACCGTCTGGCCGATGAGGTCGACCGCTGGTGCGAGGAGCTTCTCTCCGTTAGCCCTGGCTGCCTCCAGATATTGAAGGCCGCCTTCGACCGAGAGATCGACGCGATGCCTGAGATGGGGGTCATCTCTAGCGAGCTCTATCCAGACTGGTTCGATAGCCCCGAGGGCAAGGAGGGCGGAGCCGCTTTCTTGGAAAAGCGCCGCCCCCGTTTCTGGGCGTTGCGCCGGCAGGAGATGGAGACCCGCAGACGGCCGGAGGAAGGGTCGAGCAGTCCCGGCGCCTGAGCTCG
>DAOUAG010000081.1:0-5871 GCA_034433815.1 Dehalococcoidia bacterium
CGCCGACGGACGCGCCTGGCACCAGGACGGCGCTATCGTGACCGTCTATAATTCGCCGGAGGAGATACCGGGTATCGAGGACCCGGGGCTGCGGCGGATGGCGTCGGTTTCCCACCGGATCACCTACGCCAAGGGCACACGCCGGGCCAGCGCTGCCCAGATAACGCTGATAGAGACTTCCGGCACCCAGCACGTAATCGATCTAGAGCCCCTGCTCATCTTCCGGATGAAGGGGATTGGCTACTCTCACCCGGAGTGGGGCCATGGCCGCTGGAAGGGCGAGTTGGCCATCGGCGGTGAGTCGTGGAAGGTCGATGAGGTGAACCCTTTGGCCCTCGAGAACATACACATTCAACAGGTGGTAAGGGCGCGCATGGGGGGGAAAGAGGGCATCGGCGTGCTGGAGCAGATCGCCATTGGGCCTCACGCCCCATCTGGCTTCAAGAGCCTGTTGGACGGCGCCGAATAGATCATCGCCAGCCTACGCGGCGCATGCGCTTGTAGGCCACGAGCTGCGCCCGGTTCCGCAGATGGAGCTTCTCCAAGATGTTATGGATGTGGTTCTTAACGGTGCCCACCGATAGATAGAGCCGTTCCGCTATGTCCTTATTGGTCAGGCCCTCGCTGACCAGCTCCAAGACCTCCATCTCCCGAGGCGAGAGTTCAGGCCCTGGGCTGCCTAGCTCGGCGTGACGGTGGGCCTCCGCCACGAAGGCCTGGAGGATCCGCTGGGCCATCGGCGGGGCCACCACCGCCTCGCCCTTCAAGGCTCCCTCTAGCATGGCGAAGAGCTCGTCCGGCTGCATATTCTTGAGGAGATACCCGTGAGCCCCGCTGCTTATGGCCTCGAAGAGGTCATCATCGGCCTCGGATACCGTCAGCATGATTATCTTCGTGTCCGGGAGCTCAGCCTTGATCTGCCGCGTGGCCTCGATGCCGTCGCACCTGGGCATGCGGATGTCCATAAGTATGAGGTCCGGGCGGAAGCGCTTCGCCTTTTCGATCGCCTCCAGGCCATCGCCAGCCTGCTCGATAGTGGCTCCCGGCCGCCAGAGTCCGATGAGCCTGGCCAGCGAACCGCGGAGGAGGGTGTTGTCATCCACGATGAGGTACTTTTCGCCGCTCATGCTGCCCGTACCTCCTCCGTTGGTATTACTACGTGGATTCGGGTGCCGAAGCCCGGGCGGCTATCGATGGTCAACTTGCCGCCGACGCTCTCGGCCCGCTCCTTCATGGTCTTCAGGCCAAACCTGCCGCCGGGTGGAACCGCCGCAGGGTCGAAGCCGGGGCCACTATCCCGGATCTCGACGCTGACGGCGCGGCTGCTGCCAGTGACCGTGACCCAGACCTCGGCGTTCGGGGCGTGTTTGCGAACGTTTGCCAGGGCCTCTTGCACGATGCGGATGAGCTGGACCTCAGCCACCGCCGGCAGCACCACTGCTGAACCTCTGTGGCCCTCGAAGTGGCAGGGGATGCCCGTCTGGAGGCTGAATCGCTCCACGTACTCCCTGAGGGCCCGGCGCAGGCTGCCGGGTGGCGTCACAGGCATGCGCAGGTCGGCGATCGACTGCCGCAGGTCCTCGTAGGCGTCCCGAGTTACCTTGGCCATTGTATCCAGCTCGGACTGGGCCTTCTCGACCTCCCCGCGGGCAAGCAGATGCTCCACGATGCCCATCTGAACGCTAAGGTAACCGAGGGTCTGCGCCAGGCCATCGTGTACCTCCCTGGCCACTCTCTGACGCTCCTGAAGTATGGCGATGGCACCGGTATTACTGAAAAGCTGGGCATTCTGAAGTACGGGCCCGATCTGAGAACCGAGAGCGCTTATGAGATCGACCTCGTCTCGCGTGAACTCACCGTTGGGCGCCCGGATGACCAGCAAGGCCCCGATGTTGTTTCCCTTGGACCGGATCGGGGCGCTCACGCAGGCTCCCGCAGCCTCGGGCAGGAGCGCGGAGCAACTGGCGGACAGGCGAGAATCCGGGATCGTGACCGGCTCCCCCAGGGCGACGGCCTTGCGGCACTCGCAGTCGTAGACCCCGAGGGTGCCGTCGCTTCGCTTCACCCCCGGCGGTAGGCCGGCCTGCGCGACCACCTTCAGTTCGCCCTCGTCTTCCGACCGCAGCGTAACGGCCACAGCGGTGGCGCCCAGGGCGTTCTTCACATTAGTGGCCACCACTCCCGCCACCTCTTCAAGGTCAAGCGATTCGCTCGCCTGGGAGGCTATCGCGTTCAAGAGAGCCAGCCGGCGGTTGCGCTCCCTGACCTCTCGCTCTAGCCGGGCCACAGTAGCGAAGACGAAGGAGGAGAAGGCAGAGGCTCCACCAGCCACGGCCGCCAGAATTACGAGGGTATGGCCCCAAGCAGGTATAGCGTCCCCGTATAGGCTGCGGGTCACAAGTTCGAAGACGACCACGAAGGCCGTGGGCAGGGCCACGCTGATCCAGCGAAGTGTACGAACGCTCAACATGGCACTACCACCACCTTTACCGTACAACCACGGCGCCGACCCCGGGTCCATACCATTGGTCACATTTTCTAAGGCCCGTCGTCATGCCGGCTGAACGTGCGGCCATATGCCGTTCCGGAAGGCCGCCGGGCTGGCGCGCTGAGGGACCCAACCTGCGGTCTAGAGCCTGGCCCCAAAAGGATACCCGCACCCGAGAAGCCCGGATGTATCCTGCGCGCGGACGCAACGTGCCCTCTGGTAAATGGGAAAGACGATGGCAGAGCCCTAGCATGCAAGTAGAAGAAGGAAGGAAGAAGTAGCAGGTAAGGAGGTGTGAAATGCAAGGCGTGCTGTTCATGCTGGGCACCATCGTCATTGAGGGCGGCCTGGTGGCTCTGATTATGTGGCTCCTGACGGCCTCTGACCGTGAGGCCCGCCGGGAGGAGGAGGCCAAGCGGCGGCTGGCACAGCTCGAGGCCGAGGAGGAGCGCCTCCGCAAGGCGGCCTGAGGTATCATCACCATCGTTGCCTTCTGGCGAGGGGGCCGGCACCGGTTGCCGGCCCCCTCGCTTCCGTTTCGCTAACGTCGCGATAGGCGGCGCGGCGCTACACCTTCACCAGGCTTACGCGAGTGTCGTAGAAGGAGGCGCTGCCGCCGATGGGGTCCGTCAGTGGTCCGGTCTGGGTGTGTTCGTCCAGGCGCATGGCAGGGTTGGGGTTCAGCCCCTTGCCACGCCGCTCGTCTCCCCGAATCCTTTCGCCGTCGATCTCCACATCGTTGGAGCCATAGGCCCAGTGTCCGAAGTGATGGGAGACGACAACCACGCCGGGGCGCACGCCCTGCACTCGCTTGACTTTCCCCGCTACAGTGAAGCGACGTCCGTCACCCAGATCGAACTCGCCGGCCGGCAAGCTGGCCGACACCAACTTCACACGATCCCCATCGTCGAGGCCCAGGCGTTCAGCGTCAGCCTTGTTTACAAGGACGAAGTTTTCCGGCCGTATCGAGTCCTGGGCCCAGTAGAGCTGGGATGACCTTCCGTTTGTGCCCCAGGCCTCCTTGTGGGTGATGAGCTGGAACTCGTAGTTGTCATCGGCCACTGGCTTGCCGTTAGCGAAGACCGGCGGGCTGTACTTGGGCAGGCCGTCATAGTTTTGGCCGGTCACGCTGTCCTTCTGCTTGGCCACTCGCTCGATGAAGAGGTGGAAGGTGCCGCCGAACTTGTGCTTCATATGATCGCCGTCGTAAACAGCGCTCATGTGCTCGAAGCGCCCGCCGCGGTTGAGGACGTAGACGACCTTGCGCCACATCTTTTCACCCACCGCCGCCTTCCACTTGGCTTCGTCGAACACCGAGGGCGGCAGGTGCCGACGCGCGGCGAGAAAGATCTGTACCTCCTCGTCGCTGGCGTCGGGCACGGCATCGCTTCCGTCCTCCTTATCGCCAAAGGCGAGGTTGGCGGCAATCTTGAGGTAGTAGTCCTCCGGCCGCTTCAGTGGTACGCCATCGGCGAATCCGTTCTCGCCGAAGCCAGGGAGCTGAAGCCGCTCAGCGATGGCCAGCATCACGGCCTCCATGCTGATAGGCATCTCCTCCCCGAATACAGTCACGGTCTCGGGTATGGGCGCCGCCGCGGGCTGGCGGAAGGGGTTCGACTTGGCCGCCGGCTGGGGAACATCGCCCGGGCTCGCCCAGCGCTCAAGGTAGCTAAGGTCCGGGAAGAGATAGTCGGCGTACATGGAGGTCTCGCCGATGACGGTATCGGTGGCGATGAAGAGGGGGATGGCCTTGGTGTCCCTGAGAAGGGCGATCTGCTCCTTGCCCCCGGGTACCGAATAGGCGGGCGTGCCCATGTGCAGCCACAGAACCTTTATGGGATAAGGGTAGCCAGCGGCGGCGGCCGGGATTACGTCCTGGTACATCTCGAAGGCGAAGGGGTACCAGGGCCGCTTGGCGGGATACCCGCCGTCGCGGTCGAAGAGGGTTGACTCCTCGTACTTCCAGCCCTCCCGGGTCATAGGAACGCCGAAAGCCTTCGTCTTCTTGGGATGCAGATCGGCGAAAACGTATGGTTGGCCCTTGGCGCCGAGGTCGTTCCAGCTCCCGCCAGCGTCGGCCAGGCCGCCCTTCCAGTCCATGTTGCCGATGAGCACGTTGAGGGTGTTCACAGCCTGGACGGTGTAGAAGCCGGTGGTGTGCTGGGCCACGCCCCGGTAGATCTCCGTGGCCGCCTTCTTGCCGTGGCTTGTAAACTCGTCGGCCAGCTCCTCGATGCTGGCGACCGGGATCCCCGTGATCTCCGCGTACTCCTCGAGGGTCTTTTCAGAGGCGCGCTCCTTGAGCAGAGTGAAGACGCTTTTCACAGGGATGCCGTTTATCTCCGTATCGACCTCGAGCTGGCCGGCCGTGGCCTGGTCATGGCGCTGGGGCCCGTTCTCCGTCATAACCACGAAGTATTGAGGCGGGGTCTTGCCTTCCTCGGCGGGAGGCACCTCCAGCCCGATGTCCTGGGCGCGCAGGAGGACCATCTTGTCGGTTCGTACCAGGTGGGTGGCATCGCTACAGGTGGTCTCCCCATCGGCCTTGGCGGCTTGCAGGTTCGGGTTCTCGAGGTAGCGCTTGTCGTAGCGCTTGTTCTCGATGATCCAGCGGATCATGGCCAGCGCCAGGGCAGCGTCCGTGCCGGGCTTGATGGGGTACCAGCGCCAGGCCTTGGCGGCGCTCTTGCTCAGGCGCGGGTCCACGACGGCGATCTTCAGGCCTCGTTGGACGAGGGAGTTAGTGACTAGCTCGGCCATGGGGGTCAGGCCGAAGTTGGCATCAGCGAAGCCCGTGCCCCAGAAGAGGACGAACTCTGCGTTGAGGAAGTCGGCCTTGAAGTGGTTCTTGCTCTTGCCTGTGTCGACGTCCCGCGTCATCTCCGACGTGGCGACGAAGATGCTCAGTTCACAGATGGAGGTGTGGGGGAAGATGTTGACTGAGCCGAAGGCATCGTTCAAGAAACGCTTGGCGAAGTGGACGCGCCCGCGGTTGATCCGGCCTGGCATGAACACGAACTGGTTGTTCTTGGGCCCAAGGTCCGGATGGTCGGGGTCGATGAGTGCATCCAGGTGCGCGGAATGCTTGGCCTTGAACTCAGCCACCGTCATCTTCTTCTTCTTGATGTTGTCCACGTCGGCGGCCAGGTCCTTGGCAGTAGCAGGATCCCTCAAGGCGTACACGTCCTTGAGGCACGTTACGGGCCCCTCGCCGAAGAGGTTCCCACCGTTGACGATCTCATCTATGGCCTGGTTGAAGTCGATGGTCTGCCACTTGCCGCTGCCCCTTGGCCCTGCGCGCTTCAACACCTTCCTCAACCGGTACGGGTCATAGAGCACTTGGATCCCCGACAACCCTCTGGCGCAGATCTTGCCGTCGACGG
>DAOUAG010000082.1:0-3293 GCA_034433815.1 Dehalococcoidia bacterium
AGGCCCGCTACTTCCAGACGATCTCCGCTGGATCGCGGTCCCAGGGCTTGAACATGTCCTTCCACCAGTAGGCGATCAGCGTGTCCATGAGCTCCGACTTGCCCCCGTTGCGGGTCTTATTCATCTCGGCCTTGAGGGTCTCCAGCGCGGACGACACCTTGGGGCCGAAGAGGGTCTCCAGGTACTCGGTCGGGATGCGCGGGGTGCTTTCGTCGAAGTTGCCGTTCTCGTCCAACCGCGCTGGCCCGATGGGGGGTATGTAGAAGACGTTGGGCTCGGTACCGTACTCCGGGTGCAGCGGCAGGGCCACTTTCCACTTGTCCACCAGCTTGTAGATGGGGCCCTCGGGGTCGTCCCGGACGCCGAACCAGACGGCCCGGCCGGGGCACTGGCGGACGCAGGCCGGGGCCACCATCTGCTCCACGCGGGGGAAGCACATGATGCACTGTTGGCTGACCTGGCGCACGAAGTTGAAGTAGATCTTCTTGTAGGGGCAGGCCTCCAGGCAGAACTGGTAGCCGCGGCAGCGAGTCTCGTCCCGCAGGACGATGCCATCCTCGGGTCGCTTGTACATGGCCCCGCGGGGGCAGGCTTCTACGCAGATGGGCTTGGTGCAGTGGTTACAGAGGCGGGGCATGTAGAAGTAGTAGGAGTTGGGGTATTCGCCGGCGCCCTGGTCTTCATCCCAGTTGGGGCCCCACTTGGGATCCTCGCCCACGGGGTGAAGGTAAACCGACTGCCCCTTACCGCTGTAAAAGACCTCATCGTAGTTGAACTGCCAGCCGCCGCCCCACTCTTCCCGGGTCGGGCGCCGGCCAGGCCGGGGCACGCCATCCGCGTAGCCGCCGCCCATGGTCTCCCAGTCCCGGGGATGGCCGCGACCGGGCAACGTGTTGACGGTGCACCACCACTGGTAATCGGTGCCTTCGTCGCGGGTCCAGAGCACCTTGCAGGCCACGGAGCAAGTCTGGCAGCCGATGCACTTGTTGAGGTCGAAGACCATCGCCACCTGGCGCTGTCCGCTCTGGGCCGCTTTCTTTCCGTTCTTAGCCATGGTGTCTCCCTCCGTCCAGCCGTTTACTTGGCCGGTCCCTCTCTACCGATCTGCCGCTATTCGATGACCAGTTCGCGCCACTCTTTGGAGAACGACTTCAGCCCGGCGCGCTCCTGGCTGGAGCCCTCCCATACGGCGAAGGCCACCTTCGTCGCCTTCTTGCTGTCAAAGGAGACGGCGTCCTTACCGCCCGCCGTGATGTCTCGCGCGAAGACGACCTCCCAGCGGCCGTCGTGATAGCGCGCTTGGGCCCGTACCTTGTTCTGGGATGACTTGGCAACGGTGCCCACCCCCCTGGCGATCAGCTCTTCGGCCTCTCCCTCTGGGAAGTTGGCGCGCCAGAACCAGGCGTTCACGGGCTGCTTCTGGGAGCCCATAGTGGTCAGGGGAGCGTCGCCGTTGAGGGGGAAGAGGATGCCGGCTGCGTCGGGGAAGACCGAACCGTCGCCGTAGTCCGCGTTCTTGGTATCGTCGGCCCACTCCAGCCGGAAAAGGATGTCCTGGGAGTTGTGGGCCGTCTGCACCTTGAGGAGCCGCACGGCGCCGATGGGTTTGCCGGCCCAGACCGTGCGGACATAGCGCGAGGGCTGCTCGTGGAGGGGCGTGCCCCCGAGGCGCAGCTCCTCAGCCGGCACCTTGGCCCACTGGGCGGCACCGGGGTTAAGCAAGGTGCGCGTGGCAAGCTGTAGCTTAACGGCTTTCATCCGGCGTTCCTCCTGGAAGAGATGGGAACAGATTCGTATCTGCTGGCCCGAAAATCGTTTCCTTTATCTGGCACTGCACATCCCCCCGTCAGTCGGGCAAGAGCCCGATTTGCGCGTCGGGCTTTCCCCCACGCTTCCGCAAGGCCCTCTCGTCCTCCCGGCAGTAGCGTTCCGCGAGGCTCAAGAGCGCCCGGTAGAACGGCTGGGCCCCGCACTCCGTGGCCCGGTTCTGCAACCCTGGCAGCCATCGGCAAAGGTGCCGCGCCAGGAAGTCACGTTGGGCGGAGGCAAGCCCTGCAACGGGGTTGCCCGCGCCTATATTCGCAGCCTCCTTGAAGGACAGATAGTGCATAAACTCCAGTTGGGCGCAAAGGTGGTCCGGTTGGTCCCCTGGGTGGGGCTTCAGGCCGAAGTGCTCATAGAAGCGGACCGTTTCCTCCATCAGCTTCATGCGTCCGCTACGGTGATAGCCTTCGTACAGAGGGCATGGCGGGCGCCCCGGTCCCACCTCGAACAGACGAATGTATTCCGCTTGGATCTCCTCGAAGACCAGGGAGGGGTCGGATAGCGCCTCGGATTCGTGAGCCTCTATCACCAAGGCGAAGGGCAGGCGGCTAGCCTCGTCTTCCAGTCCGGCAAGGAACCGGCCGGAGGCCACCTCCTCTATCAGGCCCGGCGATGGGAAAGAGAGGGCGGTGGCCAAGCGCAGATAGAGGGCGCTGCGGGCCGCTGCCGCCACCTGCGCCGGCGAGCTGAAATCCGTGAGCCGCATAATAGTCATGTGCGTACTGGCCTCTTAAGGGTCCCCGGATCTCTGGTCAGGCCCCCGAACATCGACTTCCATTCGTAGGCGATGAGCGTGTCCAGGATCTCGGACTTGCCGCCCTGGCGCACCTTGGCCAGCTCCGCCTTCAACGTGTCCAGCACACGGTGCACATCGGGGCCGAAAAGCTTCTCCAGGTACTCACGCGGGATCCGCTCCGAGTCCTCTATCAGGTTGCCCTCTTCGTCGTACTTGGGCGGCGAGAGGGGCGGCACGTAGTAGACGTTGGGCTCAGTGCCGAACTCTGGGTGCAAACGGAGTGCGACCTTCCACTTCTTCACCAGCTTGAAGACGGCGCTATGCTCGTCGTCCAGGAAGCCGATGAAGCGGACGCGGCCGGGGCACTGGCGGAAGCAGGCGGGGGCGACCTTCTGCTCCACGCGCGGGTAGCAGAGGATGCACTTCTGGGTGACCTTCAGGCTATGGTTGAAGTAGATGCGCTTGTAGGGGCAAGCCTCCATGCAGAAGCGGTAGCCGTGGCAACGCTCCTGGTCGATGAGGACGATGCCGTCATCCACTCGCTTGTAGATGGCTTGGCGTGGGCAAGCGGCCAAGCAGGCGGGGTTGGTGCAGTGCATGCAGATCATCTGGAGGTAGAAGAAGTACGAGTTGGGGTAGTCCCCGCTGGCCTGGTCTTCGTCCCACAGGGCGCCCCAGTCGTCATCCCCCGTGGTGGGCTGAAGCCGGGCGTTGAGGCCGTTGCCGCCGTAAA
>DAOUAG010000083.1:0-4203 GCA_034433815.1 Dehalococcoidia bacterium
CACGGTCTGCCGCTGGATGTCCCGAATGAGGGCGAGGTGCTGCGCCTTGTGGAGAGAGGTCTCCACATGACCGTACATGATGGTGGCCGTGGTCGGTATGCCCAAGGAGTGGGCCGTGGTCACTACCTCCACCCATTGGTCAACGCTGATGCGCCCCGGGCTGATGAGGTCTCGCACCTCCTGGTCCAGGATCTCCGCTGACGTGCCGGGCAACGATCCCACTCCAGCCTCCTTCAGGCCCGCCAAGTACTCGCGCACCGAGCATCGGGCGCGGATGGCGCCGTAGAGCACCTCCTCTGGCGAGAAGCCGTGGATGTGGATCTCCGGTAGCTCTTTCTTGATGGCCCGGGTCAGCTCGATGTAGTAGTCGCCCGGCATCTTGGGTGGCAACCCGGCCTGGATGCAGACCTCAGTCGCGCCCAGCTCCCAGGCTTCGCGGCAGCGCCGTACCACCTCCTCCACGGGCAGGTAGTACGCCTGTTCCTCCCTATGCCCCCGGCTAAAGGCGCAGAAACCGCATCGTTTGATGCAGACGTTGGTGAAGTTGATGTTGCGGTTGATCACGTAGGTGACGACATCGCCGACCGTCCGGCGGCGGAGGTCATCCGCTGCCAGCATGATGGCGTTGACATCCGGCCCTTGCGCGTCGAAGAGCGTCACAGCCTCTTCCGCGCTGATGTCATCTCCAGCGAGGGCCTTGTCCAGGACCCTCGCCACGGGCAGGCTCGCGCCGGCCAGCAGCCGGTCAAGGGACGCTGCCAGGTGGGGTGAAGAGGCAGCGTCAACGCCCCCCAGGGGCGCTCCGGAGGATCGCGGTTTTCTCGGGCGTTGGTTTCCGTTGCTTACCATCGTTCTTCCTCTCTTCGCACCAGCCCGTCGGGGCCGGCCAGTGCCTGGACGCGCTCGCGTAAGCCATCAGGGATGAAGCCGTTGTCCGGGCGGACGTACTCCGGATACAGGGGCAGCCGCTCCCGTAGCTCGAAGCCTGCGGCCTCGGTGATGCGTCGTAGCTCCGCGATTTTGGGCCATGGCCTCTCGGGGTTGATGAAGTCGCGGGTGACTGGCGAGACGCCACCCCAGTCGTTAATGCCAGCGAAAAGGTACATCTGGTAGGCATCCGGAGCCAGGTTGGGGGGCGCCTGTATGTTCATCCCCGGCCCTAGCACCAGGCGGGCCGTGGCCAGGGTGCGCAGCATGTCCAGGAGCGGCGGCTCCGGGTGGTCCCGCATGGGGATGCCGGGCTTGGCCCGGAAGTTCTGGATGATGACCTCTTGAATGTGGCCGTAGCGTCGGTGCAGCTCACGGATCGTCAGCAGGGAGTCCACCCGCTCCTCCGGCGTCTCGCCGATGCCGATGAGGAGGCCCGTGGTGAAGGCCACCTTGAGCCGCCCGGCCGCTTCGATGGTTGCGATGCGCTTGCTGGGCACCTTGTCGGGGCAGCGGTGATGGGCCAGCCCCGGGCGAAGCAGCCGGTTGCTCACGGTCTCCAGCATTATTCCGGCGCTCAGGCTGACCTCCCGGAGGGCGGCCATCTCTTGCTCCGTCATGACGCCGGGGTTGACGTGGGGCAACAGGCCCGTCTCCTTGTAGACCAGGGCGCATACGTCTCGCAGGTACTCCAGGGTGGTCGCGTAGCCACGTTGGCGCAGCCAGCGTTGGTGGGAGGGATACTTCAGCTCCGGCTTGTCCCCCAGGGAAAAGAGCGCCTCTTTGCAACCCGCCTCGGCGCCTAGCCGGGCCACTTCCAGGACCTCGTCTGGAGTCATGGTGTGGGCCTCGGGATCGCCCGGGTCCTTGACGAAGGTGCAGTAGCCGCAACTATCGCGGCAGAGGTTGGTGAGAGGGATGAATACCTTGCGCGAGTACGTGATGACGTGGCCGCGGCGATCGCGCAAGCGGCTTGCGGCCTCCATGAGGGCGGGCACGTCGCTGCCCGAGGCCCGTATGAGGCGGACAGCCTCCTCGCGGCCGATCTCGGCGCCGCCGAGGGCGCGGGCCAGGATATCTTCTATCCGTGAGGGCAGGGTGTGGGTAAGGGGCGCGGGCAACGTTACTGCTTCGGCCATCCCTCTGCTCCGGTGTGATGCCGTCTCCGGCCGGTCTTCCGTATGTTTGCGGGGGTGCAGTGCCGCTGAGGGCATGGCCGCTGGGCCCGTGTCGCCGGCGAGGCGCACCCCGCGCCTGCCTCCCGGCGGGCCAGGCACCATTGTAGCGCCCGGCCCGCGCAACTGGCAACAGCCCCGAGGGCGCCGGTATACTCGCTTCGAAGCCGGGAATCATCAGGCCCAGGCGGGCTATAGGTCTCCGTGGCCGAGACCTGTTCGCCCACCTGGGCAGGGAGAGGTGAATGGCAAGGATCGCGTTCATAGGAGGGACAGGGCCCGAAGGACTGGGTCTGGCCATGCGGTTCGCAAAGAGTGGCAACGTCGTGTTCATAGGCTCTCGCTCGGAGGAGCGGGCGGCAGAGGCTGTACAAAAGGTGAAGGAGAAGCTGCCGGAGGCGGAGGTCTACGGCGGACTGAACGCGGAGGGGGCCGAGAAGGCCGATATCGTGTTCATTACGGTGCCTGCTGACGCCCACGAGAGCACGTTGCGAGACTTGGCAGGGGCCATCGGCGATAAGGTGCTGGTCGATGTGGTGGTGCCCATGGTCTGGGACAAGGACGGGCCCCGGGCCATCCAGGTGGACGAGGGCTCCGCCGCCCAGCAAGCCAGGGCCCTCGTGCCCAAGGCGAAGGTCGTGAGCGCCTTCCACCACCTGGATGGCACCCAACTGCAAAAGGTGGAGAAGCCCATGCAGGGCGACGTGATCGTCTGCGGCGACCACAAGGGGGCCAAGAAGAAGGTGATGGAGCTAGTGGAGCAGATCGAGTACGTCCGGGCTCTCGACGGCGGACCTTTGGCCAATTCCCGCTACACCGAGGAGTTCACGGTTCTCCTCTTGCACATCAATAAGATCTACAAGGCCCACTCGGGTCTGCGTATCGTCGGCGTATAAGCCCTGGACGCCAGAGGGCGAGAGGGTTTTGACGGACAAGATCCTAATTATCCCCCTTCGCGGGCTGCCGGAAGTCAGGCCCGGAGACGATCTGGCGGCGCTTATCGTCGGCGCGGCTGGGGAGGAGCCAGGGATACGCGACGGAGACGTGGTGGTGGTGACCCAGAAGGTCGTCTCCAAGGCCGAGGGGCGCTTGGTATCGCTGGACGCTGTGGATCCGTCAACAGAGGCGTTGCGCCTGGCCGCGGAGACGGAGAAGGACCCGCGCCTGGTGGAGCTAATCCTACGCGAGAGCGTGCGTATCGTCCGCCAGCGGGGGCCCGTCCTCATCACCGAGACGCGCCACGGGTTCGTATGCGCCAACGCTGGCATCGACGCCTCCAACGTGGGGTCCGGCGTCGTCTCTCTCTTGCCGGAGGACCCGGACCGCTCGGCTCAGGAGATCCGGCGAGGGATCCGGAAGGTTGCGGGCGCAGATGTGGCGGTGATCATAAGCGACACCTTTGGCCGGCCCTGGCGCGAGGGCCAAACAAACGTAGCGGTGGGCCTCGCCGGCATGCTGCCCTTCGCCGACTACGTTGGCCAGGCGGATCCCTACGGGTACGAGCTCCGGGTCAGCACTTTGGCCGTTGCCGACGAGCTGGCTGCGGCGGCGGAGCTAGTGATGGGCAAGCTGGAAGGTGTGCCGGTGGCCATCATCCGGGGCTATCCGTACCCGCGCGGCGAGGGTTCGGCGCGCCAGATAGTGCGGGATCCGGAGAAAGATCTCTTCCGCTAGGCGGGCTTCTAGAGGTAGCGCCGAAACCAATCGATGGCGAGCTGGGCCGTAGCGCGCAGCCCCTCGCCTTCGTACACGTCGTAGTGTCGCAGGCCGGGCAGTACCGTGAGGTCCTTGGGCTCGCCGGCCTGCGCGTATACCGCCTCGAACTCCTCCTTCGGGCAGGGGAGATCGTGCTCGACGGCTATGAGGCGCAGGGCCCTGGGGCATATGCGGCCGGCGAACTCCTCGGGCCGGTAGGCAAGGGTGGCCTCGATGGGCTCCACCGGGATCTGGGTGCGCAGGGATGGATGCTGCTGGATGGCGGCCGTGAAGAAGCGGACGGAGTCTTCGTCGGAAAGCGCCTGGAGGGGATCGATGAGGGTGGATTTGCCAGTGAGGACCCGTTGCCGCCTGTCGGCGTCCAGCATCATCTGGAGGGCGGCCT
>DAOUAG010000084.1:0-9261 GCA_034433815.1 Dehalococcoidia bacterium
CGAGGTCTTCCTGGCTGACTGTCATGGGAGCAATCTAGAAAGGCGGGAACGGGTGGCCTGTACTATTAGAGCACAGCCATGGGGCCCAGCGGAACCCAGCCGCGAGGGGGCCGCAGCAGGCGGCGACGGCGAGCAGGCGGCGACGGCGATGGTATACTCGGTCTGGAGCCCCCGTAGCTCAATTGGACAGAGCGCCTGACTTCGGATCAGGAGGTTGTGGGTTCGAGTCCTACCGGGGGCGCCACGCCCCGTTTCCGGCGCGACCTCTAGAACCCGGTTATCTGCCCCTGTAGCCACGCGAAGTAGGCGTCGATCCCATCTTTGAGGCCACGGGCCAAGGCGTCTCTGAAGTCAGGGTTCAGGATGATCTTAGCCTCTCGTTCGTTGCTGAGGAACAGCGGCTCGGCGATGATTCCGGGCATGAGGCTGGGCCGAAAGTCCGGGTTGGTACCAAGAAGGTAGGAGTGCGGGTTTGTTGGGTCGCCCCCCACCTCCGAGTCGTTCCTGATGCCCCGATCCTTGGCTTCAAGGTAGCCGTAGCGGAAGATCGCTTTCGCCAGCGCATCGTGCACAAAGGAGGCCAACGCCCAGGAGTACTCAGCAAACGAACGCTCTGGGTTGTAGTAGACCTCCAATCCTGACAGAGACGGATCGTCGCTACCGTTGAAGTGGATGGAGACCAGAATGTCCGCCCGGGCCTCATTGGCCTTGTCCACCCTGGCCTGTAGCTCCCGCCGCTGACTCCCCCTAACGTCCTGCGCGTCAAGCTCTGTCAGGCTGTAGTCGCCGTCGCGGATCAGGACGGTCTGATAGCCTGCCGCTCGCAGCAGGGCATCGAGGCGCAGGGCGACGTCCAGCGTCAGGTCTTTCTCGGAAGTCACCTGTCCGGCGGCGTCCCGGTAGGCTGCGCCGGAGTAGTCGACGCCGCCATGGCCGGGGTCGATAGCGACCGTATAAGGCGCCGAGTGGAGCAAAGGTATCGGTGTAGGTGAAGGGTTCGGAGTGAGGTCCGGCGTGGGCGTCGGCGCTGGCGTAGGCGCTGGCGTAGGGGTTGCCGCAGGAGCCGGAGTAGCGGAGAACGTGGCCTTCTGGGCGCCACCGGTGATCGGCGCTGGGCTGGGCGTGGCGTCCGGCCCGCTAATTGCGCTCTCGCAGGCCAGAAACCCGGTCGGCCCGAAGACCAGGGCAATGAGCGTGACCACAGCGCCCCAGAACGCGCCCGGCTTACCGTGCATCACCTGCTAGGATGGCAGACGTGGGCCCGGGGCGTCTACGAGGCGTTCGGGACTGGCCTAGGGGTCGCGCGGGTCTTCGATCTCGCCCGCGGTGGGGGCTAGCGGCGAGAGGAACACTTGGCCTCCAGCCACCCTTACAGCGAACCGCCGCGCCGGCCGCGACGCCGGTCCGCCGATGGGCCGCCCCGTAGCCAGGTCGAAGCGCGAGGCGTGGTAGGGGCAGATCACCTCTGTGCCTTCAAGGCGCCCCTCCGAAAGGGGACCGCCGGCGTGAGGGCAGCGATCGCCCAAGGCGTACAGGCGGCCGCCCGTGCGGAAGAGGGCCACTCTCTCTCCGCGGTAGTAGATGGCGTGGCTCCCTCCCTCGGGTACTTCCTCCACCGAAGCGACGGGACGATCCTCCTGGGGCGAGCCAGGATCAAGACAGGTCGCCACGGGGTCTCCCGGGGCGCCCAGGGCATCCAGCGCCTCTTTCAGGCCCATCGCTATGCAAGTGAATATCGGGGTGTCACGCAGGGTGTAGGCGCTGGCCCTGGTCTCCCGCAGCTCCATCACCAGATCCAGGAAGTCGGCCGGCTCATCCGTCTCGAAGGCGACGACAAACTCTTGGTCGTCGAGACCGAAAGAGTAGGTGGTATTGAGCTTGACGGACGGATAACGCCTGCCGATGGCGATGTGTTCGTCCATCATGGCCTGGCGCTCTTCTAGTGGCAGCGCATACCATTGGCGCGTCTTGACGAACGGGTAGACGAACAGATAGCGCGACTCCGACGGGTGGATAACCGTTCGGCGCTGCCCTTCCTCCGGGCTCACGTAGACCGAGCGCCTGGTCATGGCCAGGTAGGAGTAGGGCATGGACAGAAACGGCCCCATCGGTGTGCGCAGGATAGCCGTGGCCAACTCGCGTATGTCCTCTATGCGATCGCCGATCTGCCACAGGAGGAGATCGGCATCTCCCCGCGTTCCCACGAGGGAATAGCTGCGCACGTGAAGCCGTCCGGCGAAAGATTCCACGGCTCGACAGAACGCCTCTTTGCCAGCCTCCCTCTCCGCCACTGGCAAACGCCGCCAGGCGGGATCGACCCGGTAGAAGGAGAACTTGACGATCTGGCGGGTGCTCTTCACGATGACGCCTGCGCGCTGGCGTGCTCGGCCCCAGCGACGGGGAGACCGAAGTTATCTTCGTACAGGGTCGCGATGCGATCCAGCTCCTCCTGCGTCAGCGGCGGCGTATCCGGGGCCTCGGCGAACTCCCGCAGTTGCTCAGCGTCGTAGATGTTCGGCAGGACGCTGGCGGCCGCTGGCGAGGCCAGGATGAACTGGATGGCGGCCTGGCCTATCGTGCGCCCCGTGCCTTCGGTGAGGAACGTCAGCTTCTCCAGTTTCTTCAGGCCATCGGTTAGCCACTCTCGCGGCCGATGGCTTCGATGGTCGGTGGGCGGGAAGGTGGTCTCCGCCGTGAACTTTCCTTCCAGTAAGCCGGAAGAGTGAGGAACGCGAACCAGGATGCCGACGCCTTCTTCTTCGGCCGCAGCCAGCAACCGGCGGCCCGGATCCTGCTCAAGCATGTTGTAGATGATCTGCAACGTGCCCACGCGGCGCTTGCGCATGGCTGCCAAACCTTCGGGCTCCCAGCCGATGGCTGGGCCCAGGGCAGCACCGTAGGCCCTGATCTTTCCCTCCGCCTTCAGGTCTTCCAGCGTGCCGAACAGTTCGTCGCTATCCACGGCCCACATCCGGGGGTTGTGGAGCTGGTAGATGTCGATGTAATCGGTGCGCAGGCGGCGCAGGCTCTCCTCCACCGCGAAACGCACATAAGACGGCGAGAAGTTCTGTGGAAGCTCTCGTTGGCCGGTGCGCTTTTCGCCATAGCGGTAGAAGTCATAGCCGAACTTGGTGGCGATGACGATGCGATGGCGCACGGAACCCAGGGCCTCGGCCAACATCGTCTCGCCCTTGCCGTTGCCATAGGTGTCTGCCGTGTCGAAAAAGGTTATCCCGAGGTCGTACGCTTGGCGCAGGAGGTCCAGCCCATAGTCCTCATCCTCGATCCCCCACCATGTGGTACTGACGGTCCACAGCCCGAAGCCGACAGCAGAAACCTGAATCCCCGTACGGCCGGCGGTGCGATACTTCATCTCTCACCCCAATCTAGGTTTCTGGAAGAGATTATAGACTCACCGCCGGCTTTGCGCCTAGGCAGCTTTCACTGGAAAAGGTGAGAAGTCACCAGTAGTAGCGGACGAAGAGGACAGCGGACACGGCCAGACCCAACGTTATGATGGCGCGCCGCAGCCATAGGGGGCCCAGCCGTCTGGCGATGCCGGCTCCCAGGTAGCCCCCGGCCAGGGCACCGCCGGCCATGAGTGCCGCGGGACCCCATTGCACCGGCCCGAAGAGGGCGAAATAGACGACGGCCACCGCATTGATAACGAGGGAGAGCACGCCCTTGAGGGCGTTGGAGCGCTGGATGTCGTCCGGCATCAGTATGGCCAGGGCGGCCATGGTCAGGATGCCCAGTCCGGCTCCGAAGTAGGCGCCGTAGGCCGCCAGAGCGAATACAGCGGCGTAAAGGGCCCATGGCAGATGCTGGGGCCCGCGGGAGTTCAAGTGGTGATCCGCGGCGAAGGAGGCGAGACGTTCCTGAAAGGCCATGAGGCCGCTGGCAAAGAGGATCAGAAAGGGAACGACGGCCTCGAAGGCCCCCGCCGGTGTGGCCAACAGCACGGCTGACCCCACCAAAGCACCGGCGATCGACGGTCCCAAGAGAAGAAGGACGCGCCGCCGCTGAACCCGCAACTCGCTCCGGTAGGCCAAGGATCCGCCGAAATACCCGGGCCACAGGGCCACGGTGTTGGTGACATTGGCCGTCTTGGCCGCGTATCCCGCGGCAACGAGCGAGGGGAAGCTGATGAGGGAGCCGCCGCCAGCTACTGCGTTGACGCTTCCAGCGGCCAAAGCGGCCGCCAGAAGGCCTATCGCTTCGAAGACGCCCACGGACGGCGCAGCCCAAGGCCCGGCGGCCGGCTATGCCACATGGTCCAATCCCGAGGCCAAGAACCAGCCGCCCAGGGCGATAAGCAAGAGGCCGCACGCCCCCAACACCAACTGATAGGCCTTGCGGCTCATGATGCGGCGGCCGCTGGCCAAGGCAAGGGCTATCACGCTGAGCCAGCCCAGGTCCGTGAGGATGTGGGCGCTGTAGAAGGAGGCGACGCCTGCCACCCCTTGGTCCAGCGCCTCCACGATATAGGCCGCCCCGATAGTGGCCCACCAGGCCAGCCAAAAGGGGTTGGAGACGCTGACAGCGAGCCCCTGCACCGCGAGCGCCGCGGTTCCAGGCACGGCTGGCGGCTGGCCCCCAGGATTCCGGTTGGTCGACGCCGTTTCGCTTTCGATACGCAGCTCCTGGCGCGGCGCTGTGAGGGCCGTTCTGGTTCCCAGCCAGATGAGAAACGAGCCGCCCACAAGAGCCACGGCCGCCGTGACCGCGTCGCTGTCCAGCACCTGGTCCAGCCCCAGGGCCAAGCCCACCACCAGGGGCAGCTCGATGGCGCCGTGCCCGAAGGCCAGCACCGGCCCAGCCCAGAAGCCGCGGCGTACCCCCTCCCGGATGGCTAAGGTTGTCAGCGGCCCGGGGCTGAGGGCGCCGGTGAGGCTAACCACGAACGACGTGCCGAAGATTGCCGCAAGCGCCCCTACCGACATCACGTCGAGTGTGCCATCCCCTCTCCTAACCCGTCAAACGCGGCAGGACCCTCGGAGCGTCCTGTATACTGGTCACCGAGTTAATCCCATGAGCGCAACGCCCCCTGCACCGATACTGGAAGTTGAGGACGTTAGCAAGTCCTTCGGCGGATTGCGCGCCCTGAACGGATGCACTTTGAGCGTGGCCGAAGGCAGCATCACTGGGCTCATCGGCCCCAACGGTGCCGGCAAGACCACCCTCTTCAACGTCATCACCGGTTTCCTGAAGCCCGATTCGGGTCGCATCCTGTTTCGGGGCGAAAGGATAGACGGCCTGCCCCCGCACCGCATCTTCCGCAAGGGCATCGTTCGCACCTTTCAGATACCGCGCGAACTGAAGAGCATGACGGTGCTGGAAAACCTGATGCTGGTGCCGCCGGGACAGGCCGGCGAGCAGATATGGAACCCCTGGCTTTTCGCCTTCAAGGTATCCAGGCAGGAGGAGATGATCATCGAGAAGGCGCTGAAAGTCCTGGAGTTTGTAGACCTTCTCCATTTGCAGGACGAGTACGCCGCTAATCTCTCGGGGGGCCAGAAGAAGCTCCTGGAACTGGCCCGCACCCTCATGTGCGACCCCCATTTGATCCTCCTTGACGAACCGGGCGCCGGCGTCAACCGCACCCTCATGCGCAAGTTGGTGGCCGACATCGAGCGGCTGAGGCGGGAGAAAGGCATAACATTCTTCGTCATCGAACACGACATGGACCTGGTAACCCAGCTCTGCGACACCGTGATCGTCATGAGCGAAGGCGCCAAGCTGGCCGAAGGGAAGCCCGATGAGGTCAAGCGGGACGAGCGGGTCCTGGAGGCATACCTCGGGGGCCAGTACCGTTAGGGGAGAGCAACCGGTGGCAGAGGACCGAAGGGAACGCACGGCAGTGGCCCCAGAGCTGGCCTTGGAGGCCAAGGGCGTGGTTACCGGCTACGGCGAGGTCGACATCTTGCACGGAGTGTCGGTCAAAGTCCATGCTGGCGAGATGGTGGCGGTGATCGGGCCCAACGGCGCCGGCAAGTCCACTCTACTCAAAGCGATCTTCGGCCTCTTGCCGGTGCGAAGGGGTCAGATACTCCTCGGCAACGAGGATGTCACCAACACGCCCCCCAACGTCATGGTGACCAAGGGCCTGTCCTACGTGCCGCAGGTCGACAACGTCTTCCCTAGCCTCACCATCAGCGAGAACCTGGAGATGGGCGGATTCGTGCGCGAAAACGGGTTGCGCGAGCGCATGGAGCGCGTCTTCAGCCTCTTCCCGGATCTGGCTAGACGGCGGGGCGAAATAGCCGGTCGCCTTTCCGGAGGCCAGCGCCAGATGCTGGCTCTGGGCCGGGCCCTCATGCTCGATCCCAAGGTGCTGCTATTGGACGAACCCTCGGCCAGCCTCTCGCCGAAGATGGTGGGTCTCATCTTCGAAAGCATCGCCCGAATCAACGAAGCGGGCACGGCCATACTCTTGGTGGAACAGAACGCCCGGGAGGCACTGAGCCTCTGCCACCGCGGCTACGTGTTGGCGATGGGTTTGAACCGCCTAGAGGGGGAAGCGCGCAGCCTCCTGGAGAACCCGGAGGTAGGAAGGTTGTACCTCGGGGCATGAGGGGCGCACCTTGACCACAGGCGTCCGGCCAGAGCTCGGCTGGGCTGGCTCAGCGGCTCAACGTTACGGCCGGCTGCTGGCGTCGGCGGCGTCTAGCGCCGGGCTGTGGGTCGCCATCGCCGGATTCGTGGCCTGGGCGGCGGTTGCGGAGCGCGACGCCCTGGTCATCGGTGTAGTCTCCGGAAGCATCTTCGCCCTGGGCGCCACCGGCCTCACCCTTATCTACGGGGTCCTAAAGTTCGGCCATTTCGCCCACGGCGATTCCATGATGCTTTCGGCCTATGCGGCCTTCTTTCTGCTGACGGGAGTGATCGTGGGTGAGCGTCCTGCGGTAGAGCGCCACGTCTTGCCAGCTAGCATCCCGGATTTGCCGGGGGCCACCGATTCCATCTGGCGCTTCTCCTTCGGCTACGGGCTCCTCTTGGCCATGGCCCTCTCAGTGGCAGTGGCCGCGGGCGTGCTGGTGCTGACCGACCGGCTAGTGTACCGGCCATTGAGGCGTCGCAAGAGCGGCATCGTGATCTTCTCCATCGCCTCCCTAGGCGTGGCCATAGCGCTCCGCAGTCTGGTGCTCCTTCTCTGGGGGCCCACGCCCCGGTTCTACGTCCCCGGCATCCGTGAGCGGGTGCACCTGTTCTGGGACGTGAATGTGCTGGCAGACCAGATCTTCATCTTCGGGGCCGCCATCGCCGTGGCGGCGGCCACCTATTGGGTGCTGTTCCGTACGCGCTCCGGCAAGGCCATGCGGGCCATGGCCGATAACGCAGACCTGGCTCGCATCAGCGGCATCGACACGGAGTGGATCACGGTGCTCACCTGGTCGATGGCGGGCGCGCTGATTGCGGTGGCGGGGGTATTGTTGGCCCTCCAGGCCCAGTTGGATCCAGACCTGGGCTTCATTCTGCTGTTGCCTCTCTTCGCGTCTGCCATCCTGGGCGGCATCGGTAGCCCGCAAGGGGCGCTGGTGGGCGGCATGGTGGTGGGCATCACGCAAGAGGTTGCCGTCACCTTCGATCCCATCAGCCCCGGTTACAAGTTTTCGGTGGCCTTCGTCATCCTCATCCTGATCCTCCTGGTCAAGCCCAGGGGCCTTTTCGGGGGAAAGCTATGAGCCACAAAGGGAGCCGCTTTGGGGTGCTGCGGCCTCTGGTCTCACAGAGCATGATTGCGCCGCTAGTCATCATCGCGGTGACGCTACTGGTCATCGGCATCCCCTTCGAGCGTTCGGACGGGGATATTGGCGGCACCACCAGCTTCTTTGTCTCCTTCATGACCTTTGCGGCAATCTACGCTCTCTTCGCCTTGGGGCTGAATATCCAGTGGGGGTACACGGGGGTCTTCAACTTCGGCGTCTTGGGCTTCTTCATGGTAGGGGCCTACGTGTCCGCCATCGTTACCAAGGAGCCTGCCCCCGGCGGTTACACCGAATACGTCGGGGGGTTCGGCAAGGACCTGGACGTGATCCCGGCGCTGCGGACGGACCAGTGGCTGCCCTTTATCGTGGGTTCGCTGGCGGCCGGGGCGGCTGCCGGCATTCTGGCCACCCTGGTCTCCATCCCCACGCTTCGCCTGCGAGAAGACTATCTGGCCATCGCCACCATCGGCATCGCCGAACTGTTGCGGCGCATCGTGATCCAGGAGACGTGGCTGGTCAACGGTACCAGGGGGCTGACCGGAATCCCCAGGCCTCTCTCCGCGCTGGTGGACAGCACAGACTACAAGTACGTCATGTTCGCCATCAGCGTGGCGGTACTAGTGTTGGTGTATTTCAGCCTGGAACGGGCTATCCGTTCGCCCTGGGGGCGCGTGCTATTGGCGCTCCGGGAGGACGAGGTGGCGACGGCCGCCAGCGGCAAGAACGTGTTCGCCTTCAAGTCTCAGGGGTTCGTCCTGGGTTCCATCATAATGGGCGTCGGCGGCTCTATATACGCCTACGCCAGCACGTCGCTTACGCCCGAAGCCTTCACCCACTTCTTTGCCACCTTCCTCTTCTGGGCGATGCTCATCGTGGGCGGTAGCGGTAACAACAAGGGGGCGATAGCCGGGGCCTACGTGTTGTGGGGCTTCTGGACCATCACGCTACAGCTCCAAGGGTATGACCTGCCGGAGGCCATCTCCACCAGGATCCCGTACATCCGCGAGTTCGTACTGGGCTTTCTGATCGTCGGCGTTCTCCTCCTGCGGCCGGCGGGGCTGCTTCCGCAGGAGCGGCGGGTGTCCATCTGGGTCGAGCGGCGAGCCCGCCGTCTGCGCCGGGAGGCGGGAGGCCCGTCCGCGGCCCCGGCGCAAGAGTAAGGGGAGGACGACGCGCAGGTCGCCCTCCCCACAAAGCGGCGTTTTCGGGTCTGATCAGTCGAGCGGCAACTCCTCCACTTTCTTGGTGCTCAGGTCCACCTTGAACTTCTTGTCCGTTATGAGATCCTTCTTGGCAGCATCGACGTGCCACCATTCGACAGCGCCAACTGCGGGGTCGCCCTTGTCGTCGAATTCGATGGGGCCAGTGACGCCCTCGTAGTTGATGTCCTTGCCAGCCTTGATGAGCTCGACCGCCTTCTTGAAGTTGTCGGTGCCGGGGCCGACCTTCTCGCCGGGGGCGTTGGCGACGTCCCGCAGCGCATCGCGGATCTTCACCGGGTCGGTGCTGCCGGCCTTCTCGGCCGCCAGGGCGATGAGGTAAACGGCGTCAT
>DAOUAG010000085.1:0-10301 GCA_034433815.1 Dehalococcoidia bacterium
CGATGGACGTCCTTGATGTTCACTATTCCGACCACGTTGTCCTGGGTGCCCTCGTAGACCGGGAAGCGAGAGTGGGGGCTCTGGGCGAAGGTCCGGTAGAAGTCTGCCACCGTCGTCCCCTTGGCCAGCCAGACGACCTCCGTGCGGGGTACCATGATCTCGTTGACCCGTCGGTCGCCGAAGTGAAAGACGCGCTCCAAGAGCTCAGCCTCAGCCTCTTCGACAGCACCTTCCTCGGCCCCGATATCGATGAGCATCCGCAGCTCGGCCTCCGTCACCGTCTGAGCCACGCCGGCGCGTTCCCCGAAGAGCAGCCGCGAGAGGAACCCCGGCGCGGCGGCCATCACCAGCACCACCGGGTACGTCAAGCGCATCAGCCACTCCACCGGGCGGGCTACCAGCAACGGATAACGGGGGCCCGCGTGGGCAGCCAGGACCTTAGGCGTCACCTCTCCCAGCAGGGCGATGGCTAGCGTCATCACCACCGTCCCCAGCGCTACGCCGAGGGCGCCGCCCACGACGTCAGCAGCCAGGATGGCGCCCATCGAGGCGGCGAGCACCACCGAGAGGTTCTGGAGAAGGACGATGAAGGCGAAGAAGCGTTCTTGCCTGGACTGAAGGCGTTCGATGGCCCTGGCGGCGGCGCTCCCCTGCTCTGCCAGGTGGCGTATCCGTATCCGGCCCGCCGCCACTATGGCGATCTCTATGCTGTTGACGAGAGCGTAGGCCAGCACGCTGACGATGAGGATGACGGCCGCCAGCCCCGGCGCAACGCCGCTTATCTGACTCGCGTCCTGGGCCGCCAGGTCAGGCGCGCTGCCCGCGTAGGTTGCGTACATTCGCGTTACCAGCCACCGGCGGAGCCGTGGCCACGCCCATTATACCCCAGCCCAAGCCGGCCGCTTTCGCGCGGCGCCCTTCGGGTATTAGGATGCTTCTTGGCATGTCCCTGGTTGTCACCGTATACGTCCCCAGCGGCATAGTCATGGCTGCTGACTCCCGCATGACGGTTCTGCGGACAGAGGAGCGGGAGGAGAACGGTCAGAAGATCCGCATGCAACAGCAGTTGGTGCTTTCAGACAACGCTTACAAAATCGTAGAGCTGCGTTCGGTGGGCGTCGGGGTTGGTGTGTACGACGCGGGGGTCATCAACAATCAGCCGGTGGACAGCCACGTCCACAGGTTCGAAGAGGAGGCCGTGGCGCCGGGCGACGACGTGGTGACGGTGGCGAATAAGCTGCTGGATTACTTTCAGGCCAATTTCCCGGGCGTCGCCGTTGGCGTCCACGTCGCTGGCTACAGGACGGAGGGACGCGCCAGCGTCCCTTACGTGCTGGTGGGTCACACGGTACGCGAACCCAAGGCGCGGCGGGTCAACGCCGATGCAGAGGGGCGGGTGCAATACGGCATCACCCGGGCGGGCGACACCCTGGTGGCCAACCGCCTCATAGACCCGAACTACCTGCCTCTCTTCCCCGCAATGCCCTTGCAGGACGCTGTGGACTACGCCTTGCACCTGATCAGGGCAACCATCGATACCATGCGCTTCGAACCACGATTCCCGTCGGTGGGCGGTCCCATCGACGTCCTGGCCATCACCCCCGATGGCATGCGCTGGGTGCAACGCAAGGAGCTGCGCGGCGGTTAGCGTCCCGCCGCCTCGATGAGCTTTTCTGCCGCCGTCCGCGGATCCAGCTTGCGCCCGGCCACCGACTCCACCAGCTCGAGGAGCCGCCCGCTGTCCTCGCCCTGCGGCAGCAGGCGTTCCATGAGGATGGACTGGGCCGCCGCCAGCACCTGGCGCCGCGCCCTATGGCGCCGCAGCTCTTCGATGCGCCCTGACTGCTGGAGGTAGCCCAGGTGGCGGACGATGACGTCCACCAGCTCCGCTATACCCTGGTTCCGGTTGGCCACCGTCTTGAGTATGGGCACCTCCCAGCCCTCGTTCTTCTCTAGGCTGAGAAAGATGTGCAGGGCCTTGAACACACTGTCAGCGCTGGGAAGGTCCGCCTTGTTCACCACTAGGATATCGGCGATCTCCAGAATCCCCGCCTTTATCGCCTGCATATCGTCCCCGGCGCCGGGGATGTTAACTACGATGGTGGTATGGGCGGTGTCCGCGATCTCCACCTCGTCCTGCCCAGCGCCCACCGTCTCCACCAGAACCACATCCTTCCCCGCCGCATCCAGCACGCTCACGACGTCGTCTGTGGCCGCTGCCAGCCCTCCCAGGGCTCCCCGCGTGGCCATGCTGCGGATGAACACGCCGGGGTCCGACGTCAGGTCCTGCATGCGCACCCTATCGCCCAACAGGGCGCCGTGGGAGAAAGGGCTCGTCGGGTCAACGGCCACGATGCCCACCGTCTTACCGCGCCGCCTGTACTCCCTGGCGATGGCGCCGACCAGGGTGCTCTTGCCAGACCCCGTGGGGCCGGTGACGCCCACAATGTGGGCCTTGCCCCCATGACGGTACAGATCCCGCATCGCCTCGCGGCCTTCGGCGTAGCCGTTCTCGACGAGGGTCAGCACCCGGGTCAGAGCGCGCCTGTCGCCCTCCAGGAGGCGCTGGGCCAGTTCGGCGGTCACGAGGCGGCGGCCGCCCCCTTGGCGGGAGCGTTCTTGCGCACCCACTCTACGATGTCGTGGGTGGACGACCCGGGCCCAAAAATACCCCGAAAACCGATGCGCTCCAGCTCCGGGATGTCCTCCTGAGGAATGATCCCCCCTGCGAAGAGCACCACATCATCCATCCCACGCTTCTTCAGCTCTTCCACCACCCTGGGGAAGAGCTCCAGGTGAGCGCCGGAAAGGATGGATAGGCCCACCAGGTCGGCATCCTCCTGCAAGGCCGTCTCCGCAATCATCTCCGGCGTTTGGCGAATGCCCGTGTACACGACCTCGAAGCCGGCGTCCCTAAGGGCGCGGGCCACCACCTTGGCGCCACGGTCGTGGCCATCAAGGCCAGGTTTGGCGATGATGATCTTGATCTTACGTTCGCTGTTCATCGGATTTGGGCGACCTCCTGGGAGAGATTATACGTGGCGTTGCCATCACAGAACAGCGACCCTAAGGTAACGGCAACTACCGATGATGGTAGCGGCCTCTGTCTGCTATCTCCTCTCGATCAGCTGAAGAGAGACGCCGTGGGTGAACTCCTTCTTGACGCGGGCCACTCGCGTGCCGGGCCAGATCCCGGGCTCCGGGTCGGACGTTTCGGCACCCTGGCTCCGCAGGTAGGAAACCGCCGCGTCCAGGTCGTCCACCTCCAGGCTCAGGGAGAACATCCCTTCGCCGCGCTCCTGGAACTGGTGGTAGAAGCGTCCCTCTTGGGCCACCGGCTGCACCAGCTCCAGGAAGGCGTCACCTATGGGCAGACGGGCAACCTTGAAACCGCTGCCCAGGGGCCGGTCCAGGGACGCGTCCGGCTCCAGGCCCAGGTTGCGCTGCCAGAGACGCAGCGCATCCTCCAGATCGCCCGTGGCTATTACGACGTGATCGATGCGCTTGAAGTTTGGCACGATGTTACCTCCACCCCAGCCTGAAGGCCGGGGGCTTCGAACTCAATCCAAGGGCGTAGCTAGCTCCACCAGGACGCCTCGGCTGGCTTTGGGGTGAAGGAAGCAGATCATTCCAGCGAGACCGCGGCGGGGCTTCTGATCTACCAGCTCCACGCCCTTTTCCTTGAGCTGCTCCAGCTCCGCGTCAACATCCGGCGTCTGGAAGCAGATGTGGTGGAGGCCTTCCCCTTTGCGTTGCAGGAACTTGCCCACGGCCGAGTCCGGCGACAGCGGTTCCAAGAGCTCGATTTCGCTCTGGCCGATGGTCAAGAGGGCCGCCTTGACCCCCTGGTCCGCCACCTCTGCCGAGGCGTGGACGTGGAGGCCCAGGGTGTCCCTGTAGAAGCGCAAGGCCTCCTCGAGGTTGTAGACGGCGATGCCGACGTGATGGATCTTCTCAATCATATCCCCTCCCTCTGGCGCCAGGCCTTGATCTCTGGCGCATGCTCCCGGTAGTGGTCCGCACCGACGCTGCGAAAAATGCGATAGGCAGCCCGGCCCTCTTCGAAGCGCTCTTCGGGCACTAGACGGGCGGCGGCGACCAATAGGTCCTTGCTGGCCTTCAGCTCTGCCAGCAGGGCAGCCGGGCTTGTGCCCTGCCAGGTCTGCACGAAACGGGCGTTGAAGGCGTCTACGTCGCTGTAGTCAACGCCCTCTGGCACCGGCTTTTCGCCCCGGGCGATACGCTCCAGCGCGTCGTCCATCTCGTGGTGCCAGCCGATGATGTGGGCCAAGATGTCGCGCACGCTCCAGGAGCCGCACCAACGGCGGGCCGTCTGTTCATCGCTCAAGCCTTGCACCGCCTCCATCAGGGCGGCGAATTCCTGTTCCAGCTCCGCCACGAGCTCTTCCTTGCCCACCCTAGATCCCTTCCTTCTGCCGCCACTGGAGGATGTTGCCAGCATGATCCCGATAATGCGCAGCCTGGATGGCGGCGAAGGCCGCCGCCATGTTGCCCGGGGAGAAGAGGGCGTCCGGCAGGGCCTCGAAAGAGGCAATGGCCTGCTGGTGCCAGTGCTGGGACTCGAAGCGCACTTGGTCCAGGCCGAACGACCGCCTAGGCCGCATGAGAAAGGCGTTCCAGGCGTTGACGTCGGCCTCCCGGAAGGAAGCCAGCACGGGCATGTGGCCTCGGGCGATACGGCGCAGGTCCTCCGCCAAGATCTCGTCCCACGACGCCATATGAGCCAGCATATCCTTCACCGACCACTCGCCGGACCAGACCTCCGTCATGCGTTCGGCCGGTATCCCCTCGATCGCCGCCTGCAGTTCGCGGTAGGCGGAGCGCAGGTTGTCGAGGGCAGCCGCCTTTTCGCTCATCAGCGTTCCTCCCTGGCCCGCCCAACGGCGCCGGCCTGAAGGGCAGACGCCATCAGAACACCATCAGCTCGTGCTGCTCACCGAAAACTCCGCGGAGCACGTCGCATATCTCGCCGATGGTGACGTAGTTCTCGGCGCACTCTATGAACACGGGCATGAGGTTGGCATCAGACCGGGCGGCCTCGTCCAAGCGCCTCAGCATCTCCTGGACACGGCCGTTATCACGCTCCGCCCGCACGCGGTTCAGCCGCTCGATCTGCCGGCGCACTACCTCGGGCCGCACCCGCAGGATCTCCGGTCGCTCCTCCTCCTCGGTCCGGAACCGGTTCACGCCCACCACGATGCGCCGGCCGTTATCCTTATCCATCTGAGCGCGGTAGGACGCCTCCTGGATCTCCCGTTGCTGGTATCCGGCTTCGATCGCCCGCAAGGCGCCGCCCATGTCGTCGATGCGATGGATGTACTTCGTGGCCTCCTCTTCGATGCGGTCGGTCATCTTCTCCACGTAGTAGGAGCCCGCCAAGGGGTCGATAACGTCCGGCACGCCGGACTCGTAGGCGATGACCTGCTGTGTGCGCAGGGCGATCTGGACGGCTTTCTCCGTGGGCAAGGCCAGCGCTTCGTCCATGGAGTTGGTGTGAAGAGACTGCGTGCCCCCGAGCACGGCAGCCAGAGCCTGGATGGCTGTGCGGATGATGTTGTTCTCTGGCTGCTGCGCGGTTAGGGTGGAGCCCCCGGTCTGGGTGTGGAAGCGTAGCATCATGGACCGCGGGTCCTTGGCCCCGAACCTCTCCTTGGCGATCTTCGCCCACATTCTACGGGCGGCGCGGAACTTGGCCACCTCCTCGAGCAGATTGGTGAAGGAGGCGAAGAAGAAGGACAATCGGGGCGCGAAGTCATCGAACTGGAGACCCGCCTTCAGCGCGGCCTCGCAGTAGGCGATGGCGTTGGCGAAGGTGAAGGCCACCTCTTGGACCGCAGTGCAACCGGCCTCCCGCATGTGATAGCCGCTGATGCTGATGGTGTTCCAGGACGGCAGGTTGTCCTTGCACCAAGCGAAGACATCGGTAATAAGGCGCATGGAACCGTCCGGCGGGAAGATATAAGTTCCCCGGGCGATGTACTCCTTCAGGATGTCGTTCTGGGTGGTGCCTCCCACCTTCCTCAGATCAGCGCCCTGCTTCTTAGCCAAGGCCACGTAGAAGGCCAGGAGTATAGGCCCAGTGGCGTTGATGGTCATGGACGTCGTGACCTTCTCCAGCGGGATATCCTTCATCAGGATCTCCATATCGGCCAGCGACGAGATGGCCACGCCAACCTTGCCCACCTCGCCCTCCGCCATGGGGTGGTCCGAGTCGTATCCGATCTGCGTAGGCAGGTCGAAGGCCACTGAGAGCCCGGTCTGCCCCTGCTCCAGGAGATAGCGATAGCGCTGGTTCGATTCCTCAGCGTCCCCAAAGCCAGCGTATTGCCGCATCGTCCACAGGCGCCCACGGTACATCGTGGGCTGAACGCCGCGGGTGAACGGGTACTCTCCCGGGAAGCCGAGTTTCTCCATATAATCCCAGCCGGCGAGATCCTCCGGTGTATACAGGGGCTCGACCGGGAAGCCGTCCGATGTCTCGAACGGATAGTCCCGTTCCGGGCTCTTTTGGATGCTACGAGCGTAGGTGCCAGCCAGCCAATCTGCCTTGGTCTTGCTTCCGTTGGGCTCTCTCACCAGCCCCTCCTCCTAATGTGCATAGCACTGCGCCCTGAGGCCATCGTGGCCCCGGCGCCATCGCTTTTCTTGCCTTCCGTGACGCCACGATCTGGGGCAGCCAGCCGCCTACCCGTGGCGGCACGAGTGTACCGTCCCCAGCCGAAGGGTGTCAAACGTTCGCCGCCAAGGACGGCCGTTGCTATACTGCCAGTGGAATGCCCCACTCTCTTGCAGTCAACCGTTGATGATGAGCCACGCCAGCGCGCTACCGCGGGACGGCCGCCAGTGGTCCCTGATCTTCCTCACCATGGCGGCGGCGCTGCCCGCCCCCGTCCTGCGGGTGCTGGAGGTCTCCGGCGGGCCACATCCAGACCTGCCTCCCACGGTGGAGGCGCTGGTCTTCGGCCTGGGCATCTTCGCCGCCGCCACCCTGCTCACCTGGGCGTCCGAGGTGGCAGAAACGGAGATATCAGCCGGGCTGGCACTCGTCGCTCTGGCCCTCATCGCGGTCCTCCCGGAGTACGCGGTAGACCTCTACTTCGCCTGGACTGCCCCTGATACGCCGGAGCACGCCCACTACGCCATCGCCAACATGACGGGTGGGAACCGGCTACTAGTGGGCCTAGCCTGGCCCACGGTCTTCGCCATCTTCTTCTATCGCTACCGGCGCAAGATGATGCCGGTGATACGGGCCAACTCCGTCGGCATCCTCTTCTTGGGCGCAGCGACGGTCTACAGCTTCTCAATTCCCCTGCGCGGGCACCTCTCGCTCCTGGACACCGGAGTGATGTTCACCATCTTCGGCGTTTACCTCTACCTCTCGTCCAAATCGCCCCCAGAGACGGAGAGGGAGTTTGTGGGCCCAGCAGCCGCCATCGCCGCGCTGCCCAGACTGCCACGGCGGGCCACGGTGGCCGCCCTGTTTGTCTACGCAGCCGCCGTCATATTTGCCGCTGCCGAGCCCTTCGCCACTTCGCTGGTGGACACCGGCCGCGACCTGGGCGTTGACGAGTTCGTTCTCGTGCAGTGGCTGGCTCCCCTGGCCTCTGAGTCGCCCGAGTTCATCCTGGCGGGCCTACTAGCGGCAAGAGGGCGGCATGACGCTGGCATGACGCTGCTCATCTCATCCAAGGTGAACCAGTGGACCCTCCTCGTCGGCAGCCTGCCGCTAGCCTACAGCATCTCCGGCGGCACCTTTTCGCCCCTCAGTTTCGACTCGCGACAGGTGGAAGAAGTCTTCCTCACGGCGGGCCAGTCGATGTTCGCCGTGGCCATTCTAGTCAGCTTGACCATGACCTGGTGGGAGGCTGTCATCCTTGCCGGCCTCTTCATGACCCAGCTCTTCTTCTTCGACACGACGGTGCGCATCGTCTACGGCGCCGCCTACTGTGCTTTGGCGATCCTCGTTTTTCTGCGAGATGCTCGGCTGTTCCCTAACTTTGGCTCAGCTGTGCGCGAGACGGTGACAGGTTTGCCGCGAATCGGGGCCGCAGCGCGCATCGATCACGGACCACCGGAGCCAGGGTGACGGGCTTCTGGTAGAATCGAAACGGAAGGGCGATTAGCTCAGTTGGCTAGAGCGTCTCGCTTACACCGAGAAGGCCGGAGGTTCGAGTCCTCCATCGCCCACCACAGGCGAGAATAAAACGGCCCCCACCCGATGGGGGCCGTCCTACTATCAAGGGCGCCTCAAGAGGGCCGGAACAGGGAGGAGAAGCGCACCCCGTTCTGCACGAAGGGCGTTGGCTCCTCCGCTTTTTCCGTCTTGGCTTCGGCCCCTTCCGCGGTCGGTTCCTCCGCCGCCTTCTGGGCCCCGGCAGGCGGCCCTTCTTCGCCTGGTGCTACCAGGGTCACCACTGGCCGGTGGGTGACGCTAACCTGCACTTCGGAGGCCGTGAACACGCGGATGCGGTCCTGCTCCAGGCCAGCGATAAGAAGCGACTCAGCGTAGCGGGCCGCTTCTTTGGGATCGTCCATCACGGTGATCTCACCCCTCTTCCGGTCCTCGGGGTCGACCACCATAACGATTACGTTGCGGTCCATCGGCCGGGCGCCTCCTCCAGTCCGACTCTCTAGCACCTGCGGGCAAGAACCAAAACAAAGACGCTGCGCCAGCCAGCGGCGTTACTAGGAAACCTGCATCGAAGGTTGAGGTTCGGGGAAGCTATGCGCTTCGGCACCCCGGAGCCGCCAACCCGATCACGCTTACCCTTCTTCGTCGCCCCGGAAGCCCGTATAGCGCAGGGCCAGGCCCGCGATGATCGCCGCGCCGCCCAGAACCGTCGCCAGCGAAGGGTCCTCGCCATGGATCACGGCGACCCATACCGGGTTCAGGACCGGCTCGATAAGGGCCAACAGGCTAGCTTCAGCGCTGGGCACGTCCCTTATCCCCCGGCTAAAGAGGACGTAAGGGAGAGCGAACTGCACGGCCGCCATGACCAGCAGCAGTGCCACGTCCCCTAGGTCCACGTCCCAAACGCCCGGAACGGCCACGAAGACCACGGCCACCCCCAAGCAGTTGGCGAAAGTCACGGCCACGGGGTCGGCGTAACGTGTTCGCCGCAACCAGAGAAAGAAGAGGCCATAGAAGAGCCCGCTGCCGGCTCCCATCCAGAGGCCCTTGGCGTCGCCGTTGCCCCAGTTGCCCAGCACCAGGATGGCGATGCCACTGAGGGAGATGACGAACGGGATGGCCTGGCGGCGGCGCAGCCGCTCCCCCACGACTAGCGGCCCCAGAGCGATGACGTACAGGGGTGCCGTGTACTGTAGGAAGATGGCGTTGGCCGCGGTGGTGGCCTTGGTGGAACCAACGTAGAGGCCCAGGAGCGCGGAAAAAAGGGCGATGGACACGACGATGTCCCCGGGGCGAGCGAATCGGCGCCCCGAGGCCAGAGGCGCCAGGATGGCAGCGGCGAAGAGGCAGCGGAAAAAAGTTATGCTGGATGCCCCGGCGCTGATCTCTTTGATGAACACGCCGCCAAGGCTCCACAGGAACGCAGCGGTCAGTACGTATAGGCGCCCCCTCGTCTGGGCAGACCATTCGAACGCGGGCAAGATGCGCATAGGGTCAGCATACGGCCCCGGGGCGGGACTAGGGTAGGGCGAAAATGGGGGCAGTGCGCGTTGACCGGTCTGGAGCCCCCTTGATAGACTCCGACTGGGGGCAGGGTAGCTCAGCGGTAGAGCAGGGGCTTCATAAGCCCTGTGTCGTGGGTTCGAATCCCACCCCTGCCACCAAGCACGCTCGCGGCGAAGAGATCCCCCTCGTGTTCACCGTCTACGTATTGCGCAGCCTTCGCAACGGCCGCCACTATGTGGGCTTCACGTCTCGCAGTCTAGAAGAGCGCCTGTCCGAACACAACCGCGGCTTTCCAAAAGGGTGGACCGCACGCAATCGGCCTTTCTGCCTGGTCCACGCCGAACATTTCCAAACCGAGCGGGAAGCCAGGGCCCGCGAACGGTTCCTCAAGAGTGGCACCGGCCGCACCTGGCTCCGCCGGCGCCTGACAGGGTACCCGCCTCTGGCGGGAGGGGCTTCATAAGCCCTGTGTCGTGGGTTCGAATCCCACCCCTTGCAGCCAACGCAATCCAGGTAGGGGCGACCGGGAGGTCGCCCCTACATCACGAAAACCGCATGGAATCGGCTCCTAGTGGCTATAGCGAGGCGGAACCACCCATCCCCATCCCGAACACACGCAAGTGAAACGCCCCCAGCACCGACG
>DAOUAG010000086.1:0-9673 GCA_034433815.1 Dehalococcoidia bacterium
CCAGCGCAGTGCCCATCTTGTCCAGGTCGGCCTTGGTCTTGGGAGCCACGGCCGCGCTGAAGGACGGCTCCGGGAAGGAGATGGGAGGCAGAGTCACGGGAGACTCCTTCGAGCAAAGGGTGTCGCCCGTTTGGGTCTCCGCCAGCTTGGCCACCGCCCCGATGTCCCCGGCTGGCACTTCCGAGACCTGTTCTTGGTTCTTGCCGCTGATGCGGTAGACGGTCCCGATTCGTTCCATGACCTGTTTGTTAGCGTTCCATGCCTGGGAATCGCCCTTGAGGGTGCCGGAGAAGACCCGGAAGTAGGTGAGCCGGCCTACGTAGGGGTCGGCAGCCGTCTTGAAGACCAGCGCCGCCAGAGGTTTCGAAGGGTCCGCCGCCAGATTCTGCCCGTCGAGGGAGATCGGCCGGTCCTGTGGGGACGGGAACGCCGCAGCGATGACGTCCATGAGCCGCCGTATGCCCGTGAGCTTGGTGGCGGATCCGGCCAGCACCGGAACGATGCTACCGGCGGCGATGCCGGCCCGGAGGCCTCGTGCCAGCTCATCCGCCGTCAGCTCTTCGCCCTCGAGGTACTTGGCGATGAGGGCGTCGTCGGTCTCGGCGGCGGCCTCGATGATCTTCTCCCGGGCGGCCTCGGCGGCCTGCCCCATGTCGGCCGGTATCTCCTTCTCCTCCCCCTTCTCGCCGACGTAGGCCTTCATCGTCAGGAGGTCTACGACGCCTTGGAAGTTCTGTTCTGAGCCGATGGGCAGTTGCAAAGGAAGACACTTGGCTCCCCACAGGGCCTGCGCCTGAGAGAGGGAGGCGGAAAAGTCGGCGTTCTCTCGGTCCATACGATTGATGAATATCGCCCTGGGTAGCGATATCTCATCGGCGAACCGCCAGGCGAACTCCGTGCCTACTTGCACGCCCGAGGCCGCGTCCATGGTGATGAGGGCCAATTCCACGGCCCGCAGGCCGCACTTCACCTCACCCATGAAGTCCATGTAGCCGGGGGTGTCCAGGATGTTGAACTTGTGGCCAGCCCACTCCAGGGGCAGGATAGACAGGTTCAGGCTGAACCCCCGCTTCTGCTCGTCAGGGTCCCAGTCACTGACCGTAGTGCCGTCCTCGATCTTGCCCAGGCGGGTGGTGGCACCGGCGGCGAAAAGTAGAGCCTCCGCCAGGGACGTCTTGCCCGAGCCGCTGTGGCCGACGAGCGCTATGTTGCGTATTTTATCCGCGGGGTAGTTTTTCATGAAGGGGCTACCTCTCTTCGCCCTGGGATCGTGTGCGATTCTATCGTACCGGTCTTGCGGGCCGCAAGGGAACCCGCTGGCCGAAGCCAACGCGGAACTTCGCCCCCAGGGCCCGCGCGTTTGACGGGGCATCGGCCCAGTGGTATCGTTGGGGATTCACCGTAAGGAGGTCTCCCATGCCGGAACACATCTCTTTCTTCTGGGCCACCGCCCTGCCTGGCAAGCGCCAGGCCATCATCGATCACATGGAACGCTGGGGACGCGAGCAGAGGCCGAAAGCCAAGGGCTGGAAGACGACCATCTTGGCCGTGGGCAATGCCAACCCTGATGAGATCGTGGGGGCGGTCACCTGGGACAACACCGAGAACTACTTCGCCAACGCCGCACGGCCCGAACAGGACGCCTGGTACCAGGAGTTTCGATCTCTGTTCGCCACGGAACCCCAGTGGTTCGATGCCACCATCGACAGGGAGTGGCGAGCGTAACCCCGAGGCGCCCCTCAACTAGCTGGCCGCCCGTTCCGCTAGCCAAACGGTATTCGAGATCAGCATCGCTACCGTCATCGGGCCGACGCCTCCGGGTACCGGCGTGATCGCCGCGGCCACATCCTTCGCTGAATCGAAGTCGACGTCACCCACCAGGCGCCGGCCGGACTTGCGGCTTGGGTCGGCGATCCAGTTGTTGCCCACGTCGATGACGATGGCGCCCGGCTTCACCATATCTCCCGTTATCGCCCTGGGCGAACCCATCGCGGCCACCAGGATGTCCGCCTGGCGGGTGAAGTAGCCCAGGTCTCGCGTTCCCGTATGGCAGAGGGTAACCGTAGCGTTGGCCCGCTCGTTCTTTTGCATCAGGATCGCTGCCAGGGGCTTGCCCACGATGTTGGACCGGCCGCAGATGACGACGTGCTTACCAGCCGGAGGATGGCCGCTGCGATGCAACAGTTCGATCACCCCCGCTGGCGTGGCCGGCAAGGGGCAGGGTTCCCCGCGCAGCAAGAGGCCCATGTTGGTGGCGGTGACCCCGTCCGCATCCTTTGCCGGGTCGATGGCCCCGATCACCGCGTTCTCGTCCATATGCTTGGGCAGGGGCAGTTGCACAAGAATGGCGTGAAAGCGGCGGTCGCGGTCGAGGTCTCGTATGCGGGAGATAAGGGCCTCTTGGCTTATGCTTTCCCGGAAGTGGAAGGTGTCAGAGTAGATTCCCGCCTGCTCGGCGGCGTCGCCCTTGGACCGAACGTAGGAGAGGGACGATGGGTTTTCACCGACGATCACCAAGGCTAGCCCCGGCGTTACGCCGCGGCTGTGCAGCAGTTCCGCGCGGGCTCGCGCTTCGGCCCGCACCTGGGCCGCTATGGCCTTGCCATCGATGATCTGCGCCGTCATACGGGCCCATCATACACAAAGCCGGGAGCTGGGGCACAGGCTGCTGGCCGATTTCTACCCGCATGCGGCTCGAATTTGCGAAATTTTGCGGCACCCCGTATACTGTAGCCAAGATTAGTACTCACACCGCAAACCCGGCCATCCCTCTTTCTCCTCCTCAGCACGAAAGGATCCACACGTTGCCATCTTTTGCCACTTTTCGCCTGCGCGCTTCCAGCTACCAGGCTCTTCAGCAGATGAACATCCACACCCCCACGCCTATACAGGAGCGGGCGCTGCCCCTGATGCTAGAGGGCCGGGACCTCATAGCCCAGGCCCAGACGGGATCCGGCAAGACCCTGGCCTTCGCGCTGCCAGTTGTCGAGCGCTGCAACGCTGCGCAGCGGGAGGTTCAGGCCTTGATCCTTGCGCCGACGCGTGAGCTGGCCCGCCAGGTAGCTGATGTCCTGGGGACCCTGGCAGAAGGGACGGGGCTGCGAGTCGCCCTCCTCTATGGCGGCAGCCCCTACGGTCCCCAGGAGAAGGCGCTGAAAGGCGGCGCGCAGGTGGTAGTGGGGACGCCCGGCCGGGTGCTGGACCACCTGAAGCGCCAAACCCTCCGCCTGGACCGCGTGCGCCTCTTCGTCCTGGACGAGGCGGACGAGATGCTGGACAGAGGCTTTGCCCCGGACGTGGAGCGCATTCTGGCTATGACCCCGAGGAGCCGTCAGACCGCACTCTTTTCGGCAACCACGCCCCCCTGGGTCACGATCATCGCCTCCAAGCACCTGTGCGATCCCGAGATCATCGAGTCCGAGCCGGAGGACGGAGGCGAGCCGGACATCGATCACGTCGTGATGGAGGTCTATCGCGAGGACAAGTTCCAGGTCCTCGTCCGCCTCCTCCGCGAGCCGGTGGAGGGCACAACGGTCGTTTTCGGCCGCACCAAGCACGGTGTGCGCAACCTCGGGCGGCGGCTGGAGCGCCTGGGGTTCCGTGTGGTCGTGCTCCAGGGGAACCTTACGCAGGGGCAGAGGGACAAAGCCATCGACCAGTTCCGTTCGGGCAAGGTGCCGATCTTGGTGGCCACCAACGTGGCGGCTCGGGGCTTGGACATCCTGCACATAGGCCGCGTGATCAACTTCGAGCTGCCGGAGACGCATGAGCTGTTCACGCACCGGGTGGGACGCACGGGCCGCATGGGGCGGTCCGGCCAGGCCATCACTATGGTCAACGCGGCGGACCTGCCCAAATGGCTAAGCATTGAGCGGGGCTTGGGCGTAAGGCTGCCGCGGGTCGGCGCCGACGGCCGGCCGGTGCCGGAGGCGCCCAGGGCGCCAGCAGCCGCAACGGGCCGTTGGGGCCGTCGACGCTGGTCGCGGCGTCGGGCCATGGCCTGAGAAAGGGGGACGCAACTGACTAGGCTATACGTAGGGAACCTGGCATACGAGACGACGGAGGCGGACCTGCGGGCCGCCTTCTCACGCTACGGAGAAGTCTCCTCCGTAAAGGTGATGAGCGACCGCCGGGGCCGGCAGAAAGGCTTCGCATATGTTGAGATGGCCGACGGCGAGGCGGCCGCTAGGGCCATGAACGCCCTGCGGGGCACCCAACTCAACGGTCGCACGATGGACATCGTGGAGGAAGCCGGCGGACGGAAGGCAGGCGCCTTCCGAGGGGGCGGCCGGCGGCGGCGATAGATAGCCGTTCGCAGCGATATTACGCCCCGCGCTCAGGCGGGGCGTTTGGCTCTAGCGCGTGATACCCTAACCTAGGCGGTGTCCGGCACCGTCTCCACTAACTCTATCTCGCCGAAGGGGCGTTCCTGTTCTGCCCACAGGTGTCCGGCCTTGATGAGCTCCAGTACGGCTAGGAAGAGCACTATAATCTCTGTCCTGGTTTTGCAAGCGGCCAACAAAGGCCGGAAGCGCAGGCGGCCGCCGTGCCTGGCCAGGGCTTTCCGCAGCTCACCGATCTTCTCGTTGACGGTGACGGGCTCTATGTGGAGCACCGCCTCGTCCGGCCCGGCCGGCTTTCTTGCCAAGGCCTCCTTGACGGCGCTGAGGAGGGTGTCCACCGTCACCCCGGCAAGGCCGTCCGGCAAAGGCACGTTTCGGGCGGGGGCAGCCCGGGCGAAGGTACGGCGCCCCTGCTCCTCCAACTGCCGGAAGAGCTCCATGGCGTCCCTGAAGCGCTTGTGCTCCTCCAGAAGCTCCGTGAGCTCCCCAGCCACCTCCTCGATGCGTTCACGGAGGTCCTCCGGCGGGGGCTCAGCCCCCGGGAGGAGGGCGCAGGACTTGATGTACAGCAGCTTGGAGCCGATGGCGATGAACTCGGCCAGGGCATCGGCCTCGATCCCCTCGGCCGACTCGATCTCCCGCCAGTACTGATCCGTGACTTCGGCCAGGGCCAGCGCGGTGACGTCCAGGCGACGGCGCTCGATCAGCTCCAGAAGCAGATCCAAGGGACCGGAGAATCCGTCCACGTGGATCTGTACCATCTCCGACATTATAGAGATGGAGAGGGGTTCCGGCCAAGAGGAACGGCTTAATTGATTTAGCTTTTTAGCGGTCACCTTACGACACCCGGCGGCAGCCCCATTATAACAACGCGTACGGCCTGCCGCTGGCAGCCGGGCCCGCCTTCGTGCCTAGCCCTAACTCAACTCCCGTACGGCTTCCGCCTCGCCAAGGGCCGGAGCTAGGGGCCGGCCCAGGACCTCCGTCAGAACCCTCAGCTTGTCCATAAGCTTCTGGAAGTTAGCTGGTGTAAGGGACTGCGCGCCGTCGGAGAGGGCGTGGTCTGGGTTCGGGTGCACCTCGATGATGAGGCCGTCGGCGCCGGCGGCGATGGCTCCCAAAGCCACCGGTTCCACTAGCTGCCACTTGCCCGTTGCGTGACTGGGATCGCCGATGATGGGCAAGTGGGAGAGCCTCTTCACCAGCGGTATGGCGTTGATATCGAAGGTGTTCCGAGTGGCCGTCTCATACGTCCGGATACCCCGCTCGCATAGGATCACGTTCCGGTTGCCGTGGGAGAGGATGTACTCGGCGGCCAGGAGCCACTCCTCGATGGTGGCGGACATGCCCCGCTTGAGCATGACGGGCCGCCCGGCCTTTCCCACCTCGTCCAGGAGCGTAAAGTTCTGCATGTTGCGGGCGCCGATCTGGAGGCAGTCGGCGTAGCGGGCCACTAGATCCACGTCGCGCGGGTCCATCACCTCGGTGATGATGGGCAGCCCCGTCTCTTCACGGGCAGCGGCCAAGATCTGGAGCCCCTTCTCTCCGTGGCCGCGGAAGGCGTAAGGACTCGTGCGCGGCTTGAAGGCGCCGCCCCGGAGGATGTGCCCCCCGGCGGCCTTGACGGCCCGCGCCGTCTCCAAAACGTTCTCCTCGCTGTCCACCGAACACGGCCCGCCCATGACCACCACGCGGCCGTTGCCGATCTGAACGGGGCCCACCTGCACTACCGTGTCGTAGGGGTTCACCTCCCGGCTGGCGAGCTTAAAGGGCTTGCTGATGCGGACGACGGAGTCGACGCCGTCCAGCACCCCGAGCTCGTCCATGAGCTCCGGGTAGACGTGACCCAGAACGGCGACGACGTTGCGCTCCTCGCCCCGGATCACATGGTCTTTGAACCCTAATTCCCGGATCGCTTTCTGTACCCCAAGGATCTGCGCCTCCGTTGCTCCAGTTTTCATAACGACGATCATGGCTGTTCTCCTTGCTCTGCCGGTGCTTGTGCCGGTAATTCCGGTAATTGTGGTAGTAGAGGCTTCTAGTCGGCCTGGCTCTCGATGTCCGGCCTGAGGACCCTGGCGCCGCGGAGATAAACGTGCTTGATCTCGCGCTGGGGCTTGTCGGTGTTGACGTGGAGGAGGATGCGCAGGCACATGGGGAGCGAACCCGGCTTGTTCATCTCGTGCCCGCAGAGGAGGGCCACGTCAGTCCAGCCCATCTCCCTGGCCGCCAGGGCCGGGAACTCGGCATTGATGTCAGGCGTGGTCGTGAAGAACGCCGACGCTATGTGTTCGACGTCGATATCGTTGACCTGAACCATGGCAGCGAGGAGCTCCTTCGTGGCTTCGAGGATGGCCTCAGGGGTGTTGGCCTCGACGGTGGTGGCGCCCCTCACGCCCCTGGTCAGCATGCCGAACTCACCAGACCCCGCAGGCTCGGCCGGCTAGCTGACGCCAAAGATGCCGGCCTGAGAGCCGCCGCCATACGCACGGCCGACGGGCTCTTCCGCAAGAAGAACCCGAGCGGCCCTAGGAAGCTGCTCTCCGCCGGCCGGTAACCACCTCCACATATTCCCGTAACCTCGCTGCCTCGTCTCTCCCCCCACAACGGTCGATCTCATCCAGGATGGCGCTGCCGACTACGACCGCGTCGGCGATGCGCGCGACCGCCTGGAAGTGCTTGTGATGAGATATACCAAATCCCACGGCGATTGGCAAGGGGGTGTGGGCCCGCACTCGCGCCACGAACTCATCCAAACCCTCCGGCAGTTCCCGCCGGGCACCGGTAACGCCCGTGAGGCTAACGCAGTAGATGAACCCCGAGGCCAACGACGCCACCTGGCGGATTCGCGCCTCGGTGCTCGTAGGGGCCAGGAGGTAGATGAGGTGGAGGCCGTGCTCCCGGCAGGCCTCTCGCAGGGGGCCCGACTCCTCTGGCGGCAGGTCGACGACGATGGCCCCGTCGGCGCCCGCTGCCGATGCCTCTCGGGCGAACCGTTCGATCCCATAAGCGAGGATCGGGTTGTAGTAGCCCATCAGGATGACCGGGACCTCTATCCCCTTGGACCGAAGCCGCGCCGTGACTTCCAAGCACGTCCCTAGCGTGACCCCGTTTTCCAGCGCCCGAAAGGATGCCCTCTGGATCGTGGGACCTTCAGCCACCGGATCCGAGAAGGGAACGCCCAACTCTAGTACGTCCGCGCCGCCCTCCACCAACGCCGGCGCCAGGCGCAAAGTGGCTTCCACGCTGGGATACCCAACGGTCAAAAAGGCCACGAAACCGGCCCGGCCTTCCGCCCGCAGCCGCTGGAAGGTGCTCTCGATGCGTCCCGAGGTAGACGAACTCACGAGGTGGCCAAGCCCACACTGAAACTGAAGAGGTTAAACAGGAAGTGGGCCGCCATCACCGGCAGGAGGGAGCCAGAATAGACGTAGCCCCAGGCGAAGAGAGCCCCCACTAGACCGATGGGCGGTAAGATGTAGACGGTACCAGGGTTGCCGAGGTGGGCAACGGCGAAAAGAGCGCCGCTGCCGAGGGCGGCGCCCAAGGTGCCCCAACGACGCCTCAGGCCCCCAAAGATGAACCCGCGGAAGAACATCTCCTCCATGATGGGCGCAAAGATGAGAGAGAGCACCGCCAGCGTCACGGCCGGGGCCAAGTTGCGGAAGGCTTCTTCGGGAAGATCGGTGGTGGGATGGACACCGAAGGCGCCCAGGATGGCGAAGTATCCGTAGATGACCGTCAGCGCACCCATAACCAGCGTAGGCGGGAGCCACCAGCCTCCCCGCCGGGCTGCCCTGAGCCCCAAGACGCTCCACGGCAGGCCGTATTTGATCAGGCTGAAGTAGGCCGCCGTGCCCAGCAGGAAAACCTCCAGAAAGAAGCTTGCTCCCAGGACCACCGTGAGCGCCTCAGGGTCCTTGTCGATGTCGCCGCCGTCTGCCAGGGCCGAAGCGACCAGCGCTGTCGGCACCGCCACTGCGAGCATGCCCAAGACGACGATGCCGATGGCCTTGGCCATGTCCAGTGGCGTCCAGCAGGCTTCCGGCGCTGTGGGGCCGGGGCCGATCGAGCCGGCCTGCGGATACAATCCGGGGACGGGAATAATCTGCCGCATAGCTACAGTGTACGGAACCTGGCTCCGGCGAACCAGCACCGCGCAGGGCGTCGGCCCGGACCTATCCCAGGTTCTTTTCCGCGCCGCTGATCGCGAAGGGACGACCCAGCCTGAAGCGGCGCCTCGTGCCCATGGCGACGGGAAAGACGCGCACCCGGTTGTGCCGCCGAGGGGCGGGCGGGATACTGGTCACGTGAAGGAAGACATCGCTGCTTACTGGGACCAGCGCTATCGCTCCCAGGACGCCGGGATCCGCGCGCCGGCAGAGTTCTTGATCGAAAACCTAGCGCTTCTGCCCCCGAGGGGACGCGTCCTGGACGTGGCCATGGGCACCGGGCGTCATGCTCTCTTCCTGGCCTCCAGGGGGTACGAGGTTACCGGCGTGGATATATCCCCAGTGGCCGTGCAGCGCTGCCAGGAGGAAGCTTCTCGCCTTGGGCTGCGCGTCGAAGCCATCTGCGCCGATCTAACGGCGTGGCCATGGCCCGCGTCTGCCTTCGACATCGTACTGGACTTCTATTTCCTACAGCGGGACCTCTGCCCCCGCATAGCGTCGGCCCTTCGTCCCGGTGGCGTCCTGGTCTTCGAGACGTTCACCACGGGCCAGCGGCAGTTCGGTTGGGGGCCCGCCGAGGACAACTTCTTGCTGAGGCCCGGCGAGCTCCCGACGCTCTTCCCCACGCTGCACGTGATCCGCTATCGGGAGGCCATCGTGCCCGAAGGAGACCGAGGGCCGAAGGCCGTGGCCAGCCTCATCGCCCGCAAGCAGTCTTGAGCCAGCGCGTTCCTTGACCACCCCAGGCGGCGGATGCTAGATTGAGACTGGCCCCCGGCACGGGGCAAGGCACGGGTGGTGGGCGTAGCGTAGCGGTTAACGCGCCAGGTTGTGGCCCTGGAGATCGAGGGTTCGAATCCCTCCGTCCACCCCATTTCTGTATCCCCCAACGGGCGGAAGCCTGCACACGATATGCTACGCCTCTAGCTGAGCTTGGACACGAGGAGGGCGCCAGCTCCCAGGAGCATAAGGAAGCCAGCGATGTCCGTGAAGGTCGTCAGCCAGATAGCGGAGGCTAGCGCAGGGTCCAACCTCGCGGCCCTCAGTCCCAAGGGAATCAACGCCCCAAGAACGCCGGCCACGAGCACGTTGCCGACCATGGCCGCGAACACCACGGCGGACAGCCAATAGTTCTCAGACAAGACGTAGGCTAACCCC
>DAOUAG010000087.1:0-5224 GCA_034433815.1 Dehalococcoidia bacterium
ATGCGGTTGGTGCTGAAGGAGGACCACTCCAGGGCGGCGTAGCCGGCGGCGCCCGCCACCACGACGTCTTCGAAGGCGGCTGGCAGAGTGGAAGACGTGGCATCGATGGTGTGCATCTGGGTGTAGTAGACGGTCACGGGTTCGCCTCCCTGAGGCACGTTCTCGCTTAGGATGGTCAGAGTATCCAGCCAGGTGGAGAAGCGCACGTAGGCGGGCGGATACAGGCCCGCGGGGTACTCCACAGCCTCGATGCTCACGACGTTAGATAGCCCGGCCAGGGATAGGTCGCGGGAGCCGGAGGTGGTGAGCAACGTGGCCTTCGCCTCCAGGGGACAGGCCAGGCTGAATTCCCGCAGCGCGTGCTGTATGTGGCGGTCCAGCTCGGCATCGGTCCATCGGTAGTCCGAAGGGTCTTCATCGTGCAGGTCTTGGCGCAGGCGGGCCCGCATCGTGGCTATGTCCATACCTCATCCTCCCTTACGTCAGCTTCTTGTGTGGGTAAGTGGGCGGGCCAGCTCCACGGACTAGCATCGCGGTAGGAGTGCTACAGGGCAGCGATGAGCCGTTGCCGGGCCGCCTGCACGTCCGCCTGAAGCTTTTCCTGGGCCTCGCGCTCCAGTCGCTGCGCCTCCGCCGCCAGCTCCTCGGCCACCAGGAGCTCCTTGACGTGCAGCTCCAGCCACTGGGCCGCCGTCAGGTTCTGGCCCGTGTTCTGGTTGTACTGTTGCGCTAGGGCCTGGAGCCGGCCAACGGCCTTCGGCGGCAGGCTGATGGTGAACTGGGCTTGCTGTTGCTGCATGCTATCGCCTCCTTGCGATGCGACCGGCCGGTCGCCTCCCTACGCTGGCGCTATCATCGTCACCGTGCCGCCGGACCCGCGCCAGTACAGCGCGCCACCATTGGCGTAGAGGACTCCCCCCGCGGTGGGGTTGGATGTGGGAGCCGTGCGGGCGTTGGCGATGCCGATGACCCCATCGCCGCCGCCGAAGCTGCCGGCGGTGCTGCCGAACTGGGTGTTGGAGTAGAGCCGGTTGCCGTGGGCATCCCCCGCGGCGCCCGTGCCCGCCTCATAGAGCCCGATGCGGGTGGAGGCGGTGGCAGTCGTGCAGGCGCCGAGGTAAGCGGCGTAGTAGGTGCTGATGGCTCCGCTAAGCTTAGAGGGACTGGCTACATAGAGGCCGTAGGCCAAGGCGAGGGTGCTACCGCTGTTGAAGATTCCGGCGTGGACGGCCCGGGCCAGGTTGGCCGATGTAGCGCTGGCATTGCCAGCGTAGAATTGGAGACCATAGGCAGTGGTGTTCACTCCGCGCGCCAGACAATAGCCGCCGATGCCTGTTACGGTCCCGGCGGCTGCCCCCACAACCGTGCCCATCGCCACCTGAAGGCCGATGGTGCGGTCGTACCCGTAGCTGGGGTCTCCAACCCTGAGAAGATCGGTGCTGGTGGGGGGCGTCTGGACACCGGCGGTGGCGCCACCGGGCTCGCCTAGCTGCCAGGCGCCGCTGATTATCTCGTTCTGGGCCAGGGCCGCGTACTGCGGGTGATCGTCGTCCCCTAGGCCCGTCAGCAGCCCGTGGTCAGTGACGCCCCCGCTGTTGCCCGGGACGGCCCCGTAGACGGTGACCACCACGGCGTCGTCTGGGTTGTCGTCTGCGAAGAACAGGACGGCGCACTCGCGGTCCGGCTGGACCTCGGCGGGAAAGATATCCGTGGCCACCGCCACATCCGGCAGGTATGTGCCCAGGGAGCCGGCGATCTGTACCGCCGCCTTGTGGGCCAGCGCATCGTACGCTCGGATGACGCCCCGTTTGACTACAGCCATGGGTACCCCTCCCGTCTGTGCCTTGACGAAATTACGGTCTGACTCCGGTCAGGCGAGCGAGCTTGAGGGCGTTGAAAAGGGCCAGGGATGCGTACCACTTGATGCGGGTGCGGGTGGCGTCCTTCGTCTCCAGGCTGCCGACGCGCTCCACCTGGATGGCCCCGGGTGAGGTGAGGCCGGCGAGGGAGCCTTCGCCCATCTGAAAGGCGTAGATGGTGGAGCAGTCGCTGCTGGTGCCTACCGTCTGGGTGTCGGAGATGTAGTCGGAGACGCCCACCGGTATGCCATCGTAGAACTGGAGCATCTGACCGAACTCATCGCGGTCCGTCTCCAGAAGGGAGCCCGAGTTGCGGGCCAGTTTAGTGAGGATGCGCCGGGACCGGCGGCTCATGAGCAGTAGGTCAGGCTTGCCGCCCTTGACGGTATCCACCAGTTCGTCGAGCTTGTCCAGGGTCAGGGAGCCGCCGTTGGCGCCCATGGACAGGGTCTGGGCCGGGTCGCACAGCTTGTCCAGGCCGTCGAAGGCTTTGGGGTTGGTGCTGGCGTCGCCGGTGACAAACGTCTGCTCGAAGAGCTGCCGCACGGCCTTGGCCTTGAGCTGTACGACGGCCGCCTCCAGGTCCTGTAGGTTGGAGCGCGTGGCCAGGAGGAAGTTATCGATGTCGGCGTCACCGCCCATGATCTTCAGGGTTACCGTCTGCTGGGTGAAGGTGGGGGTGGATTCCGTCCAGGTGTCGCCCACATCGAAGAACGATGCCGTCGGGGCGGTGGCCTCCCGGTTGTAGGTGAGCCCGTTGCCGGTGATCTCGATGAAGGGGAGCCGCTGGAGGATAGGGGAGTCCTTGATGATGGTCTCGACGACGCCTGTGACCAGGACGTCGTTGGAGAGCTTTGCCGCCTCGGCCAAGGTGAGCGCCATGATGCAACCTCCTTATGCTGGGGCCGAGAGCGCCGGATCATGGGCTTGGGGAGGGAAGACCGCGTCCCCCTGCCTCCTCTGACCACCCGCGCCCTGGCCGCGATCTTCGTGGCGAAGAGTAGAACATGTGTTCTACCACCTGCAAGGGGCAACTGGCGCAAGAAGCCCCGCCCGTCCTAGCGGGGGGTTACAGGACGGGCGGGGCGTGCGCTAAGGCCGGTTGGGACGTGGCCGGCTGGACTAGCGTCCCTCGCGCTCGGAGCGCTCCCGGAGGCCCAGCCGAATCTTCTCGCCCGGAGAGAGGGAGGAGAGGTCCGGCGACCGCCGCGACGGCGAGCCTACGGGGATGCGGGCGCTGGGCTGCGCCGCCCGCAACTGCTCGCGCAGGCGTTCGGCCATGCGTCCGGCCGACTCCAGATAGGAGTCGATCTCTTCCAGGGTGGCGGCCTCCGGCACCATCTCGGCCGGAATCTCCGGTGCCGCTGCCAGCCGAGCCTCGCGGTAGCGGAGGATGGCCACCCGCAACTGGGAGTTGGCCCGTTCCAGCTCCGCCCGGGCCTCGGCTAGCTCGGCGCGGGCCGCCTCCGATGCTGAACGCGCCTCGGCCAGCTCCGACTCCATCCGAGACACCTTCTCGCGCAGGGTAGCCGCCCGCGCCTCGGCGTCGGCGGCCGACGATTGTAGGGCGTCGATCTGCGCCTGCGCCTCCGCCAGATGCTCCTCCATCTCGTTCACGTCCGCCTCCCGTCTTCCCATGGAGTAGCCCTCCTTCCTGTACTTGGGCCGAAGAGTAGAACAGATGTGCGACTTCTCCAAGGCGAAAGTGGCACCTGGGCCGCTACGGGCAGGGCGGGCCTTCGATGCTGGCTACGAAGGTGGCCAGATCCTCGCCGCCTGCGACCCGCACGCGGTTCAACTGGAAGCGGGCCGCTGGATCCTGGGTCGTGCTGTTGGGTCCCGCCAAGAGAGCCGCCTCGTAGCCGGCCTCCCGCAGCATCGATACGACCTCCTGCTGGCGTTCCGGCGTGCCCGACCGGAAGGGCTCCCCCGAGGGATACACGAGAAAGCGCACTGGCTGCCCGGTGTTCTGCGCGATGGCGTCTTTAGACTGCGAAAGCTGATCCCGCACGGTGATATCGTCCGAGGTCCCGAGGTCGATGTGGGAGACGGTATGGGAGAGCATCTCCATGCCGGCCTTCGCCATCTCCCGAACCTGCTCCCAGGTGACGTAGGCGCCATCGCCGCCCCCGACGAAGCCGGTGACGATGGCGAAGGAGCCGGGGAAGCCGTAGCGGCGCAGAAGGGGAAAGGCCTGGGTATAGGCGTCGCTGTAGCCATCGTCGAAGGTCAGAATGACGGGCCGGCTGGGCAGCGCGGCCGCACCGTCCATGGCGTCTATGAGCTGGCCGACGGTTATGCCGGTGTAACCCGCGCACTTGAGGTAGGCCAGTTGCTCCTCGAAATCTGAGGTGAGCACCGTGAGGCGGGCCTCGAACTCGTCATCGGGCGCTGCCGGCGCTACGTGGTGGTACATGAGGATCGGGACGTCGATGGGCGACGTTATGGGCGCGCCCCGGGGCGCCGGAGTGGGACCGCTGGTGGGAGAAGGGTTCGCAGCGAGCGCCTCCGGCGAAGGCTGCGATCCAGTGAGGGCGGGCGGCTGCGTGGCCGCCGGGCTGCTGCCCCCGCCGGCGCAGGCGGCCAAAATGGCCGCGGCGGAAACACCTACGCCTAATGCGAGCAGCCCAGCGCGACCGCGCATCCCCGGTACCCCAGCCTTCATCACGTCTAAGGCTTACAGTACGCCGGGTGTTCGCCTGGGGCAACGTGGCGGCATTCCGTGAGCAGCACTCGTTGACTTCATTGGTGCGTGAGTTATACTGGCACGTACACATGCTTTTGCGAACCGGGGGACGCGCCCTCACCATGCCTCACAGGAGGATCCCGCGATGTTCATGCGCTTACGACAGGGGCGTCTCTCGGCACCCGCCGCGGCGACGCTCATCGGCATTGCTGTCCTGGCCATGGCGGTCCTTTCCCAGCGCTCGCCGTCACAGGCGGACGCGATCGTAGACTGCGGCACCCAACAGCGCTCGCTCGAGCTGTGGCGGAGCGCCAGCGTCACGTTCGAGCCCACATCCGGCGCGCCCGGCGACCCCTTCACGTCTTCGCTGAGCGACGCGCCATCCTCCTCGGCGGATGGCGAGGTCGAGGCCCTCATGGACTTCGACCCGCAGTCACCCGGCAGCGGAATCCTCGTCGGCGAGGGCACGCTTCCCGCCGGCCAGACGAGCATCGACGTTCCCTCGACTGTGCCGAACACGACGCCGGGAGGCCACACCCTGTTTATGTGCTGGCGCTACACGGGCGCCACGGGCAACCAGTCCTGGTACTACAAGCAGGCCGACAGGGATTTCACGGTGTTGGCGGGCCCGACCATGACCGCGACCGCTACGCCGACGCCCTCGCCTACGCCAACTCCC
>DAOUAG010000088.1:0-5771 GCA_034433815.1 Dehalococcoidia bacterium
GTGCCGGTGCCCACGTCGATGGCCAAGATGCGCATAAATCAATTATACGGGTGCAGGGCCTGTGCCCACCTAGGGGCCCCGGCTTTTCCGCTCATGCTGAGGCCCTCGAAGCATGAGCGGGCCGCCGGGGCCGTCAGTCGCGGCCGATGCGCTCCATACCGCCCTTGTACGGGCGGACGGCCTCCGGCACCAGCACAGAGCCGTCTGGCTGCTGGTAGTTCTCGAGGATCGCGATCATGACCCGCGGGATGGCCAGGCCCGATCCGTTGAGGGTGTGGGGATATTCCGGGCGAGCGCCCTTCTCCCGGCGGAAGCGGATGTTGGCGCGGCGGGCCTGGAAATCGGTGCAGTTGGAGCAGGATGAGACCTCCAGCCACTCTCCGGAGCCGGGGGCCCACATCTCTATGTCGAAGGACTTAGCCGCGTTGAACCCAAGGTCGCCAGTGCAAAGTTGGACGACACGGTAGGGGATGCCCAGCGCCTCAGCCACGGCGCTGGCGTCCTCCACCAGCGCCTCCAGGGCGGCCTCTGATCGTTCGGGCTCCACGAACTTGTACAGCTCTACCTTGTCGAACTGGTGGACCCGCTTGATCCCTCGCACGTCGCGCCCGGCGGACATCTTCTCTCTCCGGAAGCACGGGGTGTAGGCGACGTAGTGGATGGGGAGGGAGCCAGGCTCCAGGATCTCGTCCCGATGCATGTTGGTGAGAGCCACCTCCGCCGTGGGCAGGAACCAATAGTCTTCCTCCGCATCGTGGTACATGTTCTCGGCGAACTTCGGGAGCCAGCCGCCCGCCCAGAGGTTTTCCTCCTTTATCATCACCGGGGGATATATCTCCTTGTAACCGCGGGCGGTGTGGAAGTCCAGCATCCAGCTTATTAGGGCCCGGGCCAGCCTGGCGCCGGCGCCCTTCAGGACGAAGAAACGTGAGCCCGCCAGCCTGGCGCCGCGCTCGAAGTCGATGATGTTCAGCTCCTCACCGAGCTCCCAGTGGGGCTTGGGCTCGAAGCCGAACACCGGCGGCTCGCCCCACTGTCGCACCACCACGTTCCCAGATTCATCGGGCCCCTCGGGGACGTCCTCCGCCGGAATGTTGGGGATCTGGAGCAACAGGCTGCGTAGGTCTGCCTCCAGGTCTCGTAGCTGCATCTCGAGAGCGTCCAGCCGCTCGCCGATGTGGGAAGAGCGGGCCATCAAATCGCTTCGGCGGTGCTCGGCGTGCTTGGCCTCCTTGGTGTCCGCGCTCTTCATGAGGCGCGAGAGTTGGCCGATCTCCTTGGAGAGAGCGTTACGCTCGGCCCGTAGCGACTCGACCTCTGCGAGGAGCGACCGCCACTGGGCGTCCAGGGCCAGCGCCTCTTCGAGGGGCGCCTCGGCGTGGCGCCGGGCTAGGGCCTGGCGCACTAGATCCGGCTTCTCCCTGAGCAACTGGATGCTGAGCACGGCATAAGGGTAGGCGGAAACGGGCTGGATGGTCAAAGGCAGGCCATCCCCGCGGCTCAGCCAAAGGCTTGCCCCCGCTGATGCTGAGCCCCTCGAAGCATGAGCCTAGGTTCGTCGCGCCGCCTCGATGGCCAGCAGCGCCAACTGGCGGACGTCCTCCGGCAGTCTGACTGAGAGCTCCCGGCCGGGCACTCGCAGCGGCCCATTGCCGCGAAGCTCGGCCTCGCTCACCCAGCGAAGGGTGGGGTCGTCAACATGCCCATGGTCGGCCCCGTCGACGGGCCGGCAGAAGTAGATCAGATCGATGTGCTTGTGGGGGCCCCCAGGCCCAGGAACGTCCTCGATAAGGATCGTGTACGGAGGAGGCAACTGGCGCGGATAGCGAAAGGGCAAGGGAGGCCGTGGCACGATCACCTCGGCCACCAGGCCGGTCTCCTCTCTTATCTCCCGCAACACAGCCTCCACCGGGTCCTCGTCCCGCTCGATGTGCCCGCCCGGTGGCATCCACTGCCCGAGCCGCTTGTGCCAGTGCAGGAGGGTGCGATCGGCCTGGACGACGAATCCGGTTGCGGTGAAGTGCCGGCGCACTGCGCCCTTCCTAGGGCCTCCCGGTTCCATCCAAGAGGCTCAGGTCGAACTGGGAGTAGTCGTCGATCACCAGATCCGCCTCGGGCAGGGGAGGCAGGGCCGTCGAAGCCGCCCGCACCTGAACCGCGAACATGCCCGCGGCCTTCGCGGCGGCGATCCCGGTGGCGGTGTCCTCCACCGCGAGGCAACCGGAGGGAGGGACGCCCAGACGTTGAGCCGCCAGGAGATAGAGGTCGGGCGCCGGTTTGGCATGCTCTACCTCACTGGCGGAGACCGTGGCGTCGAACGCGCCATCCAGCCCTAGCCCCCGCAGCGTGGCATCTACCCACTGGCGCAACGAGGCCGAGGCCACCGCTAGCGGCACCCGGCGTCGCTTCAGCTCGCCGATGATCTCGCGCACGCCGGGCAAGGGCTCCAGGGGTTCCTCCAACATGCGCAGCACCGCCTCATCATACTGCCGGATGAACGCGTCGCGAGACCCCGTCAGCCCGAAGCGCGCCATCACCCAGTCCCAGGCAGCCTCCACCGAAAAGCCGATGATGTTGGTATACTCTGTGGCCGTGACGCGATACCCGTAGGGCTGGAGCACGACGTTGAAGGCCTCGTGGTACAGAGGTTCGCCGTCCCACAGGACGCCGTCTAGGTCGAAGATGACGGCCCGGAGCCGTGGCCTCGGGGCCGCATTCATGGGCGGCCGCGCTCCCGCAGAGCGGGGAAGAGGATGACCTCCCGGATGGACTGCTGGCCCGTCATGGCCATGACCAGACGATCGATGCCGATGCCGAGTCCGCCCGTCGGGGGCATCCCATGTTCCAGGGCCACTAAGAAATCCTCGTCCGCCAGCTCCGCTTCTTCGTCCCCCGCTGCCTTCAGCCTGGCCTGCGCCAGCATCCGCTCCCGCTGATCGATGGGATCGTTGAGCTCGGTGTAGGCGTTGCCCACCTCCCGGCCGCAGATGAAGAGCTCGAAACGCTCCACTAGGTGCGGGGCGCCGGGCTTGCGTTTGGCCAGGGGCGATAGCTCCACGGGGTAGTCGATGAGGAAGGTGGGCTGTACAAGGTGGGGTTCCACATGGAGCGTCAGGAGCTCATCGATGAGCTTGCCGCGTCCCCACCAGTCCTGGACGGGGACGCCAGTTTCGGCGGCAGCTTCTCGCAGCGAATCCGCCTCCGGGTGCGCCTCGAAATCGACGCCCGAACGCTCCAGGATGGCGTCGCGCAGGGGGACGCGCGGCCAGGGCGGGGTGAAGTCGATGACGGTGTCTCCCCATTTCGCTCGCGGCTGGCCCAGAACCTCGCAGGCGACGGAGTAGACCATCTCCTCCACCATGTCCATGACGCCCTGATAGTCCGTATACGCCTCGTAGGCCTCCAGCATCGTGAACTCGGGGTTGAACTTGGTGGAGACGCCCTCGTTGCGAAAGACACGGCCGATCTCGTACACCCTTTCGAACCCTCCTATAACCAGCCGTTTCAGGTGGAGCTCGAGGGCTATGCGCAGATAGAAGTCACGATCGAGGGCGTTATGATGGGTTACGAAAGGGCGGGCGGCCGCGCCCCCGGCGCTGGCCTGAAGAATGGGGGTCTCGACCTCCAGATAGCCCCTCGAATCCAGGTAGCGCCGGATGGCCGCGATGATCTTGGTGCGGGCGACGAAGGTGGCGCGCACCTCCTCGTTGGCCATGAGATCGAGGTAGCGCTGCCGATAGCGTACCTCCACGTCCGTGAGGCCGTGCCACTTTTCCGGCGGCGGGCGCAGGGCCTTGGCCAACACCGTGAAGGAAGCCGCCTCCACCGTGGGCTCGCCGGTACGGGTCCGGAAGGGCGTCCCCTGCACGCCCAGGAAGTCGCCGAGGTCGACCTCCTCCAGCAACTGATACGCCGACCCCAGGATGTCCTGCTTGAAATACACCTGGATTCGCCCAGAACCGTCCCGCAGGTCCAGGAAGGTGGCTTTACCCATGCGGCGCAGAGCAGTGACCCGGCCAGCCACGGTCACTGCGGCGGCTGGGGAGTCTGCGGACGCGGCCAGGGCTAGGGCAGCCGCTTCGCTCGCCTGGTGACTGCGACGGACGCGGGCCGGATAGGGGTCGATTCCGGCGGAGCGAAGCCGTTCCAGCTTCTGCCGGCGCTGGGCGATAATCTCCTCTTCACTCATCGCTCAAGCCGTGCTCAAACAATAGCAGGCAGAGCCGGTCAATGGGAAATCCGGCTTCTGGGGATGCGCCGGATGTAGCTGCTCAATCAGTCGATGCGAACGATAGTCCAGCGAAGGGTGCCCGCGGGGGCCTTGACCTCCACCTCATCGCCCACCGTCTTACCCAGAAGGGCGAGACCCACCGGCGATTCGTTGCTGATCTTGCCGGCCTTGGGATCCGCCTCGGCGGTGCCCACAATGGTGTAATGCTCCCGTTCGCCCTTGTGATTGATGACCGTGACGGTGGAGCCCAGGCTCACGCGATGATGGTCGTGGGCTTCCTCGATGATGACGGCGTTCTGGATGATGTTCTCGAGGGTCAGTATTCTGCCCTCGACAAAGGCCTGCTCGTTCCGGGCGTCATCGTACTCCGGCGTGTTCTGGGCGCCCACTAGCTCCTTGGCCTCGTGGATGCGCCGAGCCACCTCAGCGCGGCGCACGTTCACCAAGTAGTCCAGCTCCTTCTGGAGTTTCTCCAGGCCTTCTTTGGTTAGGGGGACAGGCTTGCCAGGCATGGCCTATTGCTCACTCCTTGTCGAAGAGGCCGGTAGCAAAAAAAGGACTGGGGGCCAGGCCCTCAGCCGACGTAAGTCCTCTTTCGGAAAACATTATAGCGTCCGCCCGCAAGGCTGTAAAGAACGCTTGGCGCCCCATAAGCGATGCGTACAAAGGGCCGGCGACAACGCCTCAGAGGCATATGGCCGGCCGGTCTGGCCGCGACCGTTCTGCTGCGATTATGCCCTCGATCTCTGCCACACAGCGATCGAGGTCGTCGTTGACCACCACGTAGTCGAATCCGGAGGCGGCGGCCAGCTCGGCTTTGGCCGTGCGGAGGCGCAGTGCCATCTGCTCAGCCGATTCGCTGCCGCGGCCCACCAACCGGCGCTCCAGGTCTGCCTCTGAGGGCACCGTGACGAAGATCGTGACAGTTCCCGGCAGGACGGACTTGATGAAGCGAGCCCCTTGCACGTCGGCCCGTAGGATGACGTCTTTGCCGGCCCGTAGAGCCTCGGCGATGGGCGCCTTGGGCACGCCCTTCTCTTGCCCGTAAACGATGGCGTGCTCCAGGAGCTCCCCGCCTTCCACCATCTGCCGAAAGCGCTCCTTGGAGACGAAGAAGTAATCGACGCCTTCGCGCTCGCCTTCCCGCGGCGGCCGCGTAGTGGCGTTGACGGCGAAATGATAGGGGCGTCCGAGGGCCTTCAGGCGGGCCAGGATGGAGTCCTTGCCCGCCCCCGAGGGCCCCGTGATGACTACCAGCAATGGGCCGCCGGCAGGCACTACTCGGACCGGGCGGCGGCTAACCTATTCCATACCCTCCGCGGCTGGATCCCGGCCAGGACGATGACCCCCGTGTCCAAAAAGATCACGCTGCGGGTGCGGCGGCCGGCGGTCAGGTCCAGCACGATCTTCTCGCGCTTGGCCCGCCGCACCACCCTCTGGATGGGAGTCGAGGTAGGGTTGGCGACGTCCAGGACGCGGTCAGCCGCGATATAGTTACCAAACCCCGCATGAACGAGCTTGGTGGTCATGCTCGTCGTCT
>DAOUAG010000089.1:0-2635 GCA_034433815.1 Dehalococcoidia bacterium
CAGGTCTTCAAGCTTGGCACCTTCTACTCGGAGAAGATGGGTGCTACCTTCCAGGACGCCGAGGGCAACGTACGCCCCGCCGTCATGGGCTCCTATGGCATCGGCGTCGAACGACTGCTGGCCGCCGTCATCGAGGCCAACCACGACGAAAAGGGCATCGTCTGGCCGCGGGAGCTGGCCCCCTTCCACGTGCACATCGTCGCCCTCCAGCCCGAACGTCCGGAGGTGGCACAGGCCGCCGAGGCGCTCTACGAGGACCTTCAGCAACGAGGGGTGGCGGTGCTGTATGACGATCGGGAGGAGACCCCGGGCGTCAAGTTCAACGATGCCGATCTCCTGGGCATGCCTCTGCGCCTTACGGTAAGCCCCCGCACCCTCGAGAAGGACTGCATCGAGCTAAAACCCCGCACCGCTGCCGAGAGCGAGCTAGTTCCCAGGCGCGAGGCCGTGGAGGCCGTTCTCGCTCGCGTGAGAGGCTAGATGTTGGCGGCGCCGCCGCCGGTGGCGCGCTCCCTGTCCCGCTCCCTGTCGATAAGCAGTTGGATGGCCTCTGGCCGGGACACGCCGCTGATCCGGAAGGCCACGTGCTCGGTCCCGGCCGTCTCGCACACGACGTCGCCGAAGCCGAGGACGGTGGCCAGGATGCCGCTCTTGACCACCGCCATGTCCTGGATGTTCACTAGATCCGCCGTGTTCACTCGTAGGCTGAACGGGTGGGCCTTGAAGCAGTCCACGATGCGCTGATCCGTTACCACCCAGATATCGTAGTGGTATCGGTACCAGTTGATTAGTAGGCGCAGAGCCCAGTAGCCGAGCCACAACAGGGCAACGATCCAGAAGTAGATGCCCAGGTCGTCCAGGACCCCGGCCCAGGACAACAGCCACGCCGCGGCGGCCACCACGGCTATGGCGAAGACCGCCATCACCACGGCCTTGGGCCAGAGGAACCACCAGTGGCGCCGGTACAGGGCGAGCACCTGCTCGTTGCTTTGGAGCGGGAAAGGCAGCCGCACCCGGTGCCCCAGCGGTTGCGTCGCGCTCATGATGTCACCCTTGTACAAGAAAACCGCCTCTCGGGCAAGCGACGCAGCACGTTCGGTGTGACCGTTGACGAACCGAGGCTCCGCTCACCCTGAGGTGCCTCGCAGGGTGAGCTGGGACCTGCTCATGCTTCGAGAGGCCTCAGCATGAGCGGGGATTGCCTTGCCCGCCCGCCGTTGCCCCTGAGCCGGCCGGCCCATACGCTGTCTGCGTGACCGTTGAAGCCCGGCTCGCCTTTCTGCTCTTCTTCTTCACCATCTGGTCGGTCCTGGGTCTCGTTCCCTGGTCCCTTGCCGCCGTCCTCGTTCGCGGCAGGGGCGCCCTCCCGACGCTGCCGCTCGCCCTGGCCGGCGCCTGCCTCGGCGGGCTCGCGCTACCCCTGCTGGGGCTGCGAGATGCCACCGGCTTTCTGCTAAGCCTCCCAGCCGCCGTCACTGGCGCCAGCCTGGCCACGGCCGGGGGCCTGGGGTTGGCCCGGCGGCTACGTCTGGCGGGAGCCCCAGGCGCCCATCCGTCATCTTCTGATGAGCCTCCGCCAGAGGCGCAAGATGAGTGAGAAGTGACGTATGGCCGGCCCCTCGTGCTAGACTCGGAGCGTGAGCACCGCGTCGCCGCTACCAGACACCGTCGTTTCCCTTTCCACCATGTGGTCGCAAGGCCGCTTCCCACTGGATGGGCAGGCCCGCGACGATATGCGCGCCTTCGCCTCCACCGCAGCGGCCCTAGGCTTTCGCCACGTGGAGATCAGTTACGTGATCCCGCCGGAAGGCGTAGAAGAGATCTTACGTGGTGACGCGGTGGCGGTCTCCTCTGTCCACTCCCCATGCCCGCGGGTACGCGCGCCTGACGGCCGCCTTTCGGACGCTTTGAACCTGGCGGCGCTGGACGAGGAGGAGCGAAGCCTGGCCGTCCGCTTGGCGAAGGCCAGCGCCGACTGCGCGGCCCAAGCCGGCGCCAGGCTGCTGGTGGTGCACCTGGGCGGCATCGGGACGACGATGTTCGAGGAGGAGAGGCAGTTGCGCCGGCTCTACGATGCCGGCCAGCGGGACGGCGAGGAGGTGGAGCGCCTGCGCAAGAAAGCAGCGGAGCGCCGGAGAGAGGGCGCGGCCGCCCATTTCCCCAGCGCCCGCCGCTCGCTGGCCGAGATCGCTGAACACGCGGCCAAGCGTGGCGTAACCATCGGCCTGGAGAACCGGTATCATTACCACGAGTTCCCCTCGCCCGGCGAGATGGCCGAACTGCTCGCGGATTTCCCGCCCGATGTCGCCGGTTTCTGGCTGGACGTGGGCCATGCAGAGGTGCTGGACCGGCTGGGCCTCGTGCCGCACACGCAGTGGCTAACGGCGCTGGGCGGCCGCTGCGTCGGGGCCCACGTGCACGATGTGGATGGCCTGGCGGACCACAGGGCCCCCGGGCACGGCACAGCCGACTGGGCCCACTACGCTGCCCACCTGCCGCCCCACGTGCCGCGGGTTTTCGAGATCAACCAGCGAGTGCCAGAGGAGCAGGTGGCAGCGGCCCCCGGCTTTCTGCGGGCCAAGGGCGTGCTGCCTTCTGCCAAGGATCGGCACAGAGGAGGAACCCATAATGAATG
>DAOUAG010000090.1:0-3593 GCA_034433815.1 Dehalococcoidia bacterium
CGGAGGCCAGGCTGACCCGCCGCCTCCGCCGGCGCCAACGCCAGCCCCCCCTCCGCCGCCTGCCCCCGAGCCGGCTCCGGCACCAGCGCCTCCGCCGGACCCCCAGCCAGCGCCGCCGGCTCCGCCAGCATCCGACCCGGCTCCCCCTCCGACGCCTGCCCAGACGCCGGCTCAGCCGGCCGCTCCCTCGCCGGCAGCCGGGGATCAGCAGCCGGCCCAGGCCGACGCGCCGGGTGCAGCACCGGCGCCTCCCCCTGATGCGGCGGCTCACGTCCGCACGATGGCCTCGGCCAAGACGCCGCCCCATTGGCGGCAGATCGCCCAGTGGGTAGAGCCGTCGTGGCGCCAGCTTATGGGAGGGACGCGCCAGCCATCCCTCTTGCGGGTGGCGTCGTATTTGGCGGAGAAGTACCTGTCGGCTGAGCTCCAACCCCTGGCCGGAGGAGACGGGCTGCCGAGCGACCCGGCGATATGGGCCCGGCTGCCCGTAGCGGCATGGCCCGTGAAGATCTTCTAGCTGCCCTGGCCTTCGTTGCCCGGCGCCGAAGACTTTATCAGCTCTGCCCGCACGATGATGCGGTGGCTATAGTTGCCGCCGTACTTCTCGCTGGGATCCCGCAGCCACGTACCGCCGCAAGTGATGAGGGTGATGACATCGCGGCTGGTGGGTTGCATGGCCTTGATGACGTTGGGGTCGTCGTAGGGTGTGGCCACGTTGCCGGTAACCCGGTACTCCAGGCGAGTTCCATCTTCCAGGGCGAGATCGATGACATCGCCGATCTCCATCTCCCTCAGCCGGTAGAAGACGCCTGGTATGGGGTCTCCCTGGCGGGTCTGCCAGTCGACGTGGCCGGAGAAGACGGCGTTGCTACCCCGTCCTGGCGGCGCGCTGAAGTCGTACCAGGCGACCTGGTCCGGCCTGTCCGGCACCCGAGGTATGCGGTTCTCGTCCAGCCCCAAGGTGACCACTGGGGCATCGATGTAGAGCCTGGGAATGCCGAGGCGTACCGGGGCGATAACCGGCGCGCCGGGGGCCGCGCTGCCGGTGTCCCCATTGCCCGAAGGAGCGGCAGCGGCCAAGATGTCCTGGATGCTGCCCTGGTGGGGGAGCTCGGCGCCATCGCTGCGCAGGGCCGCCACGATGCTGAACAGGCCGAAGGCGAGCATGGCCGTGGAGGCAGCGAGGATGGAGGCCCCGGCCGCCAGGCGCCGGTCCCAGCGCAACGCCATTCGCGACATCGCCTCCAGCATATCAATCGCCCTCCGGTGAATACAAGGTGAACATCTGGCCGAACGGTCTGGACGAGGCCACGCTGAAGAGATTTGTGGGTAACTTTTCCACACGCCGCCGCGTTCTATCCAGTGACGGGGTAGATAGGGTAATATACAGGGGCAACCACCTGCAGCCAGAACAGGGGGGCTTTATGGGAGGATTGCCCCGTGAGCCCTAACGGCGAAGCTCACGGCGAGCGTCTCTTAGTAGACGCCGCAAGGGCCGGCGAAGAGCAGGCGCTCTCCGAGCTGTATACGCTCTATTTCCCCCGGGTGTACCGATACATCCTTGCCCGTACGGGCAACCCATACGACGCCGAGGACCTGGCCGAAGAGGTCTTCATGCGCATGCTGGAAGCGATCGAGCGTTTCCAGTGGCGCGAGGCCCCCTTCTCTGCTTGGCTCTTCCGGATCGCCCACAACGCAGTGATCAGCTACCGGCGGAAGGATGGGGCCCGGGGCCGGGCCTCCCCGCTCTCGGACGGCCTGGCGCTGGATACCCAGGGCCCGGACGAGCTGGTGGAGAACCGGCTGGCCCTGGACGAGGTGATGCGGGCGGCTGAGAAGCTGCCAGACGCGCAGCGGGAGGTCATCGCCCTCCGCTTCGCGGCGGGGCTCTCGGTGGCGGAGACGGCGCGAGCGATGGGCAAGGGTGAGGGCAACGTAAAGGTGATACAGCACAAGGCCATAGCTAAGCTAAGACAGATGATGGGACAGCCCAAGAGGGCCAAGGTCAAAGTCTATGAAGGCAAGAAGGTTTGACGAGGTTCTTGAGGAGTGCCTCACGGCACAACTCGAGGGGCGGCGCACCATCGAGGAGAGCCTGTCCCTGTACCCGTCTCTTGCCGACGAGCTGGAGCCCCTGCTAAGGGCGGCCGCGTCCCTAACGGAGGTGTTCCAAAGCTCCTCTCCCCCGCCTTACGTCGTTGAGCTGGGCAGGGATCGCTTCCTGGCGGCCGTCAGGGTCCGGGCCGCCGCCCGGGTGGCGCGTGGCCGGCACCAGGGCGGCCCCTGGGGGCTGCGCCTCTGGGGAGCTGTCGGCACAGCCGCTGCTGCCGCGTTGGCCGCCGCGGCCGTCGGCATCGCAGCGCTTCTGAACACCGGCGGCGATGGGCGGGAGCCGACCAGTGTGGGTTCGCAGAACCCGGGCCCAGCGCCTGCCGTACTCAACCTCAGCGATTGGCAACAGGCGCACCAGCACGTGAAGGAGGCCGCATCCCGGGGCTACACCGTGTCCCAGGCCGACCTGGAGATCATCAAGGCAGTCACCGAGAAGTGGAAGGCCGTGGACCCTGCCACCCTTAGCGATGAAGAGCGGCAGGAGTGGGAGCAGGCCGTTCGCCAGCAATACGAGACCTTGACGGTGCTCACGGCTGGCCAGCCTGGACCCTTGCCCCCTGACGAAATCGTCTCTGTCCTCGGCTCCACCAAAGAGGTGGCGGAAAAGCTCGGCCTCGAGCTCCCCGGATTCTCGCCGGCGCCCAGCAGCCCGGCCGAGACGCCGGAGCCGCAGCCGGAGCCCAGCGCGACGCCATCCCCTGCCTCCGAGCCAACCCCCACGCCACCACCTCCTCCTGAGGGGGAGTCCCTGCCAGAGGGCCCCATCTTCCAGCCTTCCTGATGGCCCTCAGGAGGCCGCCCGTCTATTTGACAGGCCCATTCCGGGCTACGTAGAATGAAATCCCCACGATGGATGAGGTCACCTTAGCTGAGGCTGCCGCTAGATACGCGCAGACAGTTAAGGATTCATCGCGCCCGGGCGTCGTCGCAGAGCTCACCCGCTTCGTAAATTGGTACGGCGACCGTCCTCTAGCCAAGATGACCGGCCACGATGTCGCCCTCTATGCTGAATCTTTCGGGCCGGCCACCCCGGAGGCAGTTAGACGGGCAGACCATGTGCGGGCCTTCCTGGTCTACTTGAAGAAGTCCGGCCTGCTTCCGGTCAACCTCGCCCCGCACCTTAGGCTGCGCAAGAGCGTCAAGGTTGCTGCCGCCGCTGTCCGGCCCCAGGCGACGCCTGTAGAACTGACCCAGGAAGGCGTGGAAGCGCTCCAGGCCGAGCTGGAGTCCCTCAGGGAACAGCGGATGGCTGTACGGGAAGAGATCCGGAAGGCGATGCTGGATAAGGACTTCCGCGAGAACGCGCCTCTGGATGCTGCCAAGGACAAGCAGGGCCACATCGAAGCGCGCATACGGGAGATAGAGGCGATGCTGCGGCATGCCGTCGTAGTACAGGGCTCTGGCCACGCGGGGAAAGTCAGGGTAGGCACCACTGTTACGGTGCGGAGTCTGGACACCGGCGCCGTGAGGCGGTTTGTCAT
>DAOUAG010000091.1:0-3195 GCA_034433815.1 Dehalococcoidia bacterium
GTCATCGGCGAGACGCCGGTGGTACAACCCTCCATCGAGATCATGCGGATGTTCGTCCAGTGGCCAGTATCCACCTTCCAACAGATGGGCTGGGTGCGGGCCCTGGAGCGCGACTATAAGGAGCAGCTCGGGATCACCCCCGACGCGAGTCCGCCGGCAAGCCCCTAGATAGGGAAGGGAAGCGATCATGGGCGACATCAGGTTCGGAGCCGTAGCCTCCCAGACGGGCGTGGGCTGGAGCGACCTCCTGTCCCTGTGGCAGGAGCTGGACCGCAACTCGGCCTTCGACTCGTTGTGGTTGGTGGACCACTTCGTGACCGGCTTCGGCACCGCCTTCGGCTCCGAAGGCCCGTGCATGGAGTCGTGGACGGCGCTGGCGGCCCTGGCCCAGGCCACCTCCCGGGTGAGGGTTGGCATCCTGGTCAGCGGCAACACCTACCGCCACCCGGCGGTGCTGGCCAAACAGGCCACCACCGTGGACAACATCTCGGGTGGCCGCCTGACCTTTGGCATCGGCGCAGCCTGGCATACGTATGAGCACCAGGCCTTCGGCATCCCGTTCCATACGACCCGGGAGCGTTTGGAAAGGCTGGACGAGGCGGTGCAGCTCATCAAGCTTCTGTGGACCCAGCCGGCGCCCGCCTTTCGCGGCCGCTACTATCAGCTCGATGCGCCGCCATATAACCCGCCCAACGTCCAGAAGCCCCATCCGCCCATCCTGGTAGGCGGCGGAGGCGAGAAGCGCACTTTGCGCACGGCCGCCCGCTATGCCGATATCTCCAACGTCATGGGCACCCCGGAGGAGGTGGCGCACAAGTTTCGGGTCCTAGAGCAGCATTGCCGGAACGCCGGCCGGGATCCAGCTTCGGTGCGCCGCACCATCCAGGTGCCCCTCTGGATCACCGATGACCCGGCCTTCAAACAGCGCGTGCTTCAGGGCATGTCGGTGGCCAGGGGCACCAGCGAGGAGGAGGCGGCCCGCTCCGTCTTGCTGGGCTCGGTCGAAGAGGTGAAGGCCCAGGTGGCGGCCTACGTGGAGGCCGGCGTCCAGGAGTTTATGCTGGCCCAGTGGCCCCGCTTTCATCGCGAGACGCTCCTACGTTTTTCCGAAGAGGTGGTACCGGCCTTCCGATGAGCGAGCCGAAGGTTATCACCCGCCGAGAGGGCCGGACGCTGGTGGTCACCATCAACCGGCCGGAGGTCCGCAACTGCGTGGACGGCGAGACGGCCGGCCTGCTCTTCGAGGCGGCCGAAGAGTTCCGCCGCGATGACGGCCTGGACGTCATGATCCTCACGGGCGCCGGCGCCGAGGCCTTCTGCTCCGGCGCCGATCTCAAGAACGCAGCGAGCCTCACGGCCCGGCCCGGCGCCGACAAGTCGGGCCCCATGGGCCTGTCCCGCATCACAGACATCGACAAGCCCACCATCGCTGCCGTCGAGGGTTACTGCACGGCTGGCGGTCTGGAGCTGGCCCTCTGGTGCGACTTCCGGATCGCCGGCCGCGGGGCCCAGTTCGGCATACTGAACCGGCGTTGGGGGGTCCCCCTCATCGACGGGGGAACGCAACGTCTGCCCCGGGTGGTGGGCCTGGGCAACGCCCTGTACCTGATCATCACCGGCGCCCTCATCGACTGCGAGTACGCGCTACGCATCGGCCTGGTGCAAGAGGTGGTACCTAAGGGCCAGGCCCTAGAACGGGCCCTGGAGATCGCGGCCACCCTCTCTACCTACCCTCAGGTCAGCCTGCGCAACGACCGTCGCGCTGCCCTCGGGGGGCTGGCGCTGCCGCTGGAGGAAGGCCTGGCCTTCGAGGCCGAGGCCCATAGGTCGTCCCTGGCCGATCCCCAGGTGGCGGAGTGGCTGAAGCGCTTCGCCGCCGGCGAGCGCCCGCAGCCTCTGCGGCCGCCAAGGGCGTAGCCCCCCAACCCCCGGCGTAACGCCTCCCTGCTCTCCGCGTCTCACTTCTTGGTGGAATGTTATGTTTTTCCCCTCGGCCCAGGCCCGCGCGCGCCTCATCCTCCTCGTGGCTGCCGCCGTCCTCACGATCGCGGCCTGGCAGCTCTTGGCCGCGGGCCCTAGCGCCGCGGCAACGTTCACCGTCACCCGCTTCGATGACCCCGTGCCCGATGGCTGCGCCCCGGGGGACTGCTCGCTGCGGGAAGCCATCATCGACGCCAACGCCAACCCCGGCACGGCCGACACCATCAACCTGGGCCCTGGCACCTACACGCTGTCCAGGGCAGGCGCCGGCGAGGACGCCGCCAGCACCGGCGACCTCGACGTGACCACCCACATCACCATCGTAGGCTCCGGGGCCGCTAGCACCATCATCGATGGGGGCGCGATCGACCGCATCTTCGACATGGCGGCGGGGCTCTCCATGAGCACCCTCACCCTCTCGGATCTCACTTTGCGCAACGGCAACCCCGGCGCCGGCAACGGGGGCGGCATCCGAGTCGGCAATAGCGACACCCTGAACCTGACCCGCGTGGTGGTAGCGGAAAACGTCTCCGGGCTGAACGGTGGTGGCATCTCCAGTGCGGGAACCGTCAACATGACGGACGTCACCATCCGTGACAACCAGGCGGCGGGCGTCGGCGGCGGCTTCCACAACGCTGGCGCCACCAGTCAACTGGTCGCGCAGCGGGTCACCATCAGCGGCAATACCGCCATGGGCTCAGGCGGCGCCGGCTTCTACAACGAAACCTCGGCGACTGCCACCATGACCAACGTCACCATCAGCGGCAACTTCGCCACCGGCGGCACCAGCTCCGGAGGCGGCATTCACAACCGGACGGGCGCCAGCCTGACCCTACTCAATGCCACCATTACGGGCAACAGCGCGGGCTCCTTCGGCGGAGGCGGGATAAAGAACAACGGAACCGGGACCGTCGACATGAAAAACACCATCGTGGCCGGCAACAGCGCGGGATCCGGAGCCAACTGTAGCGGCACGGTGACATCCCAGGGCCACAACCTCGATAGCGGCACCACCTGTTCCCTCGGGGGTTCAGGCGACCTCTCCAGCGCCGATCCCCTCCTCGGGCCGCTGGCAGACAACGGGGGCGCCACCCAGACCCACGCCATCCCGGGCAACAGTCCTGCCTTCAACGCCGGCGATAACGCCGGTTGTCCCGCTAGCGACCAGCGAGGGGTCGCCCGCCCTCAGTACGGCGTGTGCGATATCGGGGCATA
>DAOUAG010000092.1:0-5234 GCA_034433815.1 Dehalococcoidia bacterium
CCGTCGAAGGATGAGCGGAGCGTAGCGGCTCATGCTTCGAGAACCTCAGCATGAGCGGGGGTTTGGGCCGGCACCTCTTCCCGCTCCCCCTGAACCCCGTCGAAGGGTGAGCGAGTGTGCGGGCGGCCGTGCTTCGAGAGCCGCAGCGCGACCGAGGTTGCCTACGGCTGGACTACCAGAGTGCCGAACTGGACCGTGGGATGGAAGGCGCAGCGGAAGGGGTACGAGCCCGGCGTGTCGATACGGGCGGTCAGGGTGCCCTTCTCCCCCGCCTTTATGTCATACGGCACTGACTCCCAGTCATCGGCAGTGTCGTACTCCTTGTCCAGGCCGGAGATGGTTAGGTTGTGGGTAACGTCGCCAGTGTTGGTGATCTCGATCTGGAAGACCTCCCCGGCCTTCACCGTCAGACTGCTGGGTTTGAAGAATGCGTTATCGGCGCCGCCACCCGCCTCGATGCTGAGGAACGCCGTTGGGGTCTGGCCCCGGATGCGGGGGTCCACTGTTGGCGACGGCTTAGGAGCGTCATCGCTCCCTCCGCCGCCCATGGCAAAGATCACGCCCACGACCACCAGGGCTACCACGGCGAGGGGCGCCGCGACCAGCCACGGGTTCAGCGGGAACCCGCCGCCGCGCTTCTTCTTCCTACGGGCCGCTTCCTTCCATGGGCGCTGGACGCGGGGTTCTTGAGGTTTCGCCGCCTGCGGGGCCGGAGCGCCGGCTGCCGCCGGTACCGGCTCCTGGCCTTTGGGGCGTTCTTTACGTTCGCGACGCGCCTCCCGGCGCCTCTTGCCTCTTCTCGGCATGAACTCCTGCCGTCTTCCTGCTGCCCGAGGAGGGCGGCATGACTAGACCTAGAACCTCAGCAAGCGTTTGTGGCCCCTTTCGCAATGATAGCCCTTCGGGGCAGTTCCAGGCTAGCTGCTCTTTTCGCCGGCTTGCCAATTTTCTTGACCCACCCCTGGCTGCAACTTACAATCAGGGTTTGTAGATACAGACATGTTCGAATCCCTCACCGATAAGCTTCAGGGGGTTTTCCGCCGCCTGGGCGGGCGCGGCACCATCACCGAGAAGGACCTGGACGAGGCGCTGCGGGAGGTGCGCCTGGCGCTCCTGGAAGCAGACGTCCACTACAAGGTCGTCAAGGATTTCGTCGCCGCCGTCAGGGAGCGGGCGCTCGGGGCGGAGGTTACCAAGAGCCTCACCCCTATGCAGCAGATCATCGACATCGTAAACCAGGAGATGGTGCAGGTTCTGGGGGGCGGCACCAGCCGGTTGGAGAAGCCCAAGACGCCGCCCGCCGTGATCATGCTGGTAGGCCTTAAGGGCTCCGGCAAGACCACCACTACGGCCAAGCTGGCCCTTCATCTGAGGCGCCACGGCGAATCTCCCCTTATGATCGCAGCCGACCCACAACGCGTGGCGGCGGTGGAACAGCTCCAAGCGCTGGGCAAGCAGCTTGGCATCCCAGTCGTTGCGGTGAGCGCTAACACGCGCCCCGAGCAGGCCTGCAAGGCCGGCCTGGAGGAAGCCAAGCGCATACGCGCTACGGCTGTGCTGGTGGACACCGCCGGCTACGTCCAGCTCGACGAAGAAAGCGTCGGCCAGCTGCGGAGGCTGCACAAGCTGCTTCAACCCTCGGAGGTCCTCCTGGTGGCCGATGCCATGACGGGCCAGGAGGCGGTCCACGCAGCGCAGGAGTTCCACCAGGCCGTCCCCCTCTCTGGCCTGATCCTCACCAAGCTCGACGGCGACGCCCGCGGCGGTGCCGCCCTCTCCATCCGTAGCGTTACCGGCATCCCCATTAAGTTCGTGGGGGTGGGCGAGAAGGCGGACGCCCTAGAACCCTTCTACCCCGACCGCTTCGCTTCCCGCATCCTGGGCATGGGCGACCTGCTGACCCTCATCGAAAAGGCGAAGGCGGAGCTCAGCGATACGGACGTGGAGTCGCTGACTCAACGCATGAAGAAGGGTACGCTGACGCTGGACGACTTCCTGGAGCAGTACCAGCGGATCAAACGCATGGGGCCCGTGACGCAACTGCTGGGGCTAATACCAGGGTTCTCCCAGATCAAGAGCCGACTGAACGTAGAGGAGTTGGACGACGACTTCATTAAGCACACTGAAGCGATTATCTACTCCATGACCAAGGAGGAGCGCCGCAATCCTGATATCATCGATGGTAGCCGGCGCCGCCGCATCGCCCTGGGCAGCGGCACCACGCCGGCGGACGTCAACCGGGTCCTCAAACAGTTCAGGGAAGCAAAGAAGATAATGCAGATGATCAGCACCGGCCGCGGCTCCAAGATCTCGCCGTTCCTCCGGTAGCCGATGATCCACCAAAACCAGCTCGGAGGTGCTTATTGCTACGAATACGTTTAACGAGAGTCGGTAAGAAGAAGCAACCGTCATACCGCATCGTTGTCGCTGACTCGCGGGCGCCGCGGGACGGGGCCTTCCTCGAGATCATCGGGCACTATAACCCGCGCACGGAGCCGATGACCCTCGACGTGAAGGAAGACGAGGCGATCCGTTGGCTGCGGCAGGGAGCCCAGCCCTCCGAGACCGTGGCCAAGCTGCTCACGCGGCTGGGCATCATGGAGAAAGCCGGCCTGGCACCGGTGAGGCACCAGAGCAAAGGCTCACCGGGCCCAGCCAAGGCAAAGAAGGCCCCCGCGGCACCGGAGCCAACGCCAGCGGCGGAGGCGCCGGCCGAAGCCTCGGCCAGCGAAGGGTAACCACCAGGCACATCTCGAAGGACACGGAGTATCCCCATGAAAGAGCTCATCGAGTACATGGCCCGCGCTATCGTGGAGAACCCGGACGCAGTGGAGGTGACGGAGGAGGACGGCGGCGACCACATCGTCTTCCACCTCAAGGTGGCTGAGGACGACATGGGGCGCATCATCGGCAAACAGGGGCGTATCGCCAACGCCATGCGCACCCTCCTCAAGGTAGCCGCCATCCGTCGCGGTGCCAAAGCCATCCTCGAGATCGGCTAGACCATCGTCCGAGGACATCGCGCCTGGCTTCGTGGCCATCGGGCAGGTGATGGGAGCCTGGGGCCTGCGCGGCGAGCTGCGGGTCGAGCCGCTAGCCCCGTTGTCCCAGTTCCTTCGCGGCCTGCCGGTGCTGGTGGCCGGCAAGCATACCTCCATCGAGGGGTCGCGCCCGGCGGCACGTTACCTCCGGGTGAAATTAGCGGGGATCGCGAGTCGCCGGGAGGCGGAGGAGTTGCGGGGGCAGTATATTCAGGCCCGGGAAGAAGACCTTTTGCCGTTGCCGCCGGGCCACTACTACCGCTACCAGCTCGTGGGGCTGGCCGTCAGGAGCAGCGACGGGCGGGACCTGGGGCGTATCGTGGACGTTCTCTCCACTGCGGAGAGCGATGTATTCGTCGTCCAAGGCAGCCTGGGCGAGGTGCTGGTGCCGGCCACCGAGGAGATCGTCACGAAGGTGGACCTTGCAGCGCGCCTTGTTACCGTCGAGGTAGTGCCGGGGCTACTGGAAGAGGGCTGAGCCACCCTCAGAAATGCGCCCTGCCTCTACCGTCCGCCAGGCAGCGCTGCTATAATCGAGGGCAGGTGGGGATATAGCTCAATTGGGAGAGCGCGGCGTTCGCATCGCCGAGGTTGCGGGTTCGAGCCCCGCTATCTCCACCAAATGTTATGTCTTGCGGCCGGCCCCAGCGCGGCGGCCAACGGGTAGTCAAGGGGCCCCCGTAGCTCAGTAGGATAGAGCAGCGGTTTCCTAAACCGCGTGTCGCAGGTTCGAGTCCTGCCGGGGGCGCCAGACCTGCGCACGGTTCCCAGTAGCCCCGTATCCCCAGGCGAGTCCGCTTGCATGCAAGTAAGGCGCGCCTTACGATAAGGATGACATGCAAACCGGAGGGAAGGGGCGATGGCCGCTGTTGCCAAAGTCACAGCTAAGGGTCAGACTACCATCCCCAAGGAGGTGCGGGACGCTCTCCGCGTGGCCCCAGGGGATCTCATCATGTGGGAGGTGCAGCCGGATGGCAAAGCCATCGTGCGCCGGGTGCAGCCGCTAGACCTGGAGTACCTGCGCGCGTTGGAGGGCACCCTGTCTGAATGGGCGGGTCCTGCCGACGAGGAGGCCTATCGTGACCTTTGACCGGTTTGCAGTCGTCCGCGTGCCCTTTCCCTTTACCGATCGCCACTCAGCCAAGAACCGGCCCGCAGTGGTGCTGTCGGATCGCGCCGCCTTCAACGAAGAGGCGGGCCACTCGGTCATGGCCATGATCACCTCGGTCGCCAACCCGCCCTGGCCACTGGACTGCGAGATCACGGATCTCGGCACCGCGGGGCTCCCTGCACCGTCCAAGATCCGCTTCAAGCTCTTTACGCTGGACCACCGGCTGGTGCGTGGCCAGTTGGGGCGCCTCAGCCCCGTCGACGAAGCCAGGGTGCGGGAACGGCTGGCGAAACTCTTGCCGCTGCCCGACTGAGGGAGTCCCCGCCGCGGGCCCTAGACGGCAGCCCCGGCCAGCAGCGAATCTTCCCGAAAACTGCTCGTATCCCCGGCTCGATAGTACTACAATATACGTAGGCGTCCCACGACGCCGGGGCGCCGGCGGCTCAACAAACAGAACGCACAACCTGAGACTGGAGGCGATGTTCTATGACTCAGGAAAGGCGTGAAGAGAGCCCCTTTATGAGGCATGCAGCCCCTCTGGCCATGGTCTCATTCGCAGTCCCCCTCTTCGTCTGGAGCGCTTTTAACGCTGGGTACTTCGAGACCGTTGGCGACAACTTCATCATCCCCCTCGCCGTCTTCTTCGGCGCGCCCTTGGCTTTCGCGACGGCCATGTGGGCCTACTACCATCGTGAGCCCTACCTGGCTACCGCCGCAGGCATCTTCGCCGCCTTCTGGGCCAGCTACGGCACCCTGCGCTGGCTCGTACAAAAGGACGTCATCACCGGCGATGTCAGCGGCGACCCCATGGGCTTCTTCTTCGTCCCCTGGGCCATCACCTTCGGCGTCGCCTGGCTGGGCTCGATCCGCGAGCACTGGACCCTGGCCTTGGTCAGCCTGGGCGCCACGCTCATGTTCGTCTTCCTCAGCATCGGCCACTACGCGGACGAGAGTGACGTCGTCAAGATCGGCGGGTGGATCGGCTTTGTCACGTCGGGCATCGCCTGGTACGCTGCGCTGGCCGAGATGCTGAACATCGAGTTCAAGCGAGAGGTGCTGCCAGTAGATGCCCAGTGGTTCGA
>DAOUAG010000093.1:0-1714 GCA_034433815.1 Dehalococcoidia bacterium
ACCTGCGCCAGATCCAGCGTCAGCAGGGCACCGCCCTTCTCCTCATCTCCCACGACCTGGGCGTGGTGGCCCAGATGGCCGACGAGGTGGCCGTGATGTACGCTGGGTCCATCGTGGAGCAGGCGCCGGCCAGGCAGCTTTTCGAGAGCCCTCGGCATCCTTACACGGCATCCCTTTTGGCCAGCCGGCCTCGCTGGGATCAGGACGGCCCTGAACGCCTAGCTTCCATCAGAGGCAGCCCGCCGAGCCTCATCGATCTGCCAGAGGGCTGCCCGTTCCTGCCTCGCTGTAACAAGGCGACGAGCCGCTGCCGCTCGGCGCCAGCCCCGGCCCTGGCCGCCGTCGCGGAGGGACACCTCGTGGCCTGCTACAACCCGATGTACCAGCCGGCCTAGGCGCCGGGGGCAGCCGGCCACGAAACCCCGCCCGGCGGTGCGACGGGAGGCGTCGAAAAAAGTGATGCTAGTAGTCCGGTGTCTAGCGGGTAAAGGTCCGCACGGAAGGGGTTCGGTTTGCCGGGAGGTTTGCAAGAAGATACGATTCTTTGCGGAGGGGGGCCCGTAGCTCAGCGGTAGAGCTCCGGACTTTTAATCCGGGAGTCGTGGGTTCGAATCCCACCGGGCCCTCCAGAGAAGGCCTTGGGGCCGAGACGCTGGGTCGCTAGCTCCGGCGGTAGGTGCCCATGAGCTCGGCCGAAGCCAGCACGTGTCCGTCCATCGCCTGCAATACGTCGGTCTTGGTGGCTCCCGGCGGCAACGCCAGGTCTGTGTCCAGGGCGTACAGCCGGAAGAAGTAGCGATGCGTACCGCTGGGAGGGCAGGGACCGCCGTAGCTGGTGCGCCCCCAGCTGTTGCGGCCGTGGCGCGACCCGTCGGCCAGTTGCTCCTGGCCCGGCACGGCCTCGGGCAGTCCCCTGCTAGAAGCGGGGATGTTGTAGAGCACCCAGTGGACCCACGTGCCCACGGGGGCGTCTGGGTCGTCGCATATGAGGGCGAAGGACCGCGTGGCGCTGGGAGGGTCGGTCCAGGCAAGGGGTGGCGATACGTCAGCGCCGTCGCAGGTATACTTGGCAGGGATGGTGGCGCCCTGCTGGAAGGCGCTGCTGGTAAGCTGGAAGGCCATGGTCTCACCTCCCTCTTGGAGTAAGGCTAACCTATGGTACCACAGCCCGCCGCAACCCTACCGACTGCCGCGCGGCGACCGCATTGACCGTGCTGGGCGTGTACGCCGACGATCGTCTGGTAGGGGTGGCGTCCATGAAGATAGCTCTGGGGCTCCTGATGGCGGCTTTGGCCTTGCTGGCTGGCGCCTGTTCTGGGGGTGGGCGCCCTCAGCTCACCGTGGCTGCCGCAGCCGACCTTCAATACGCTTTTCTGGAACTCCGGGCCCCCTTCGAAGCCGCCTGCGGCTGCGATGTCGTTTTTATTTTCGGCTCCTCCGGGAAGTTCGCCGCCCAAATCGAAGAAGGGCTGCCGGCCGATGTCTTCGCCTCGGCCAACGCCGACTACGTGGATGGGCTAGCGCGAAAGGGGTTGCTGTTGCCTGGCTCGGAGACGCTCTATGCCATCGGCCGCATAGTGATAGCGGTGCCTGCCGATTCCTCGCTGGAGCCGCTGGATCTGGGGTTGGTGACTGACCCGCGGGTGGGCCGGGTGGCCATCGCCAATCCAGACCATGCGCCCTATGGAGTGGCGGCCAAAGAAGCGCTCCAAGC
>DAOUAG010000094.1:0-3936 GCA_034433815.1 Dehalococcoidia bacterium
AGCCACTCGTGGGCCACCGTGCCAGGGGCTATGGCCACTTCCTCGAGAGGCTGGCCTTGTAGCCGCTTCAGCATGCCCTCGAGCAGGAATGCGAAACCGAGGCCACCGGCATCGACCACGCCTGCCTCGGCCAGCACAGGCAGCAACGAAGGCGTCCGCTCCACGCTCTCCTTCGCGGCTTCGACGGCACAGGCCAGAAGGCTGCCCACATCTGCCCCGTCCTGCCGCAACCAGTCTTGGGCAGCCTCGGCCACCTCCCGCACCACCGTAAGGATCGTCCCCTCCACCGGCTTGGTGACCGCCTGGTAGGCAGCCCGTGCCCCCTCCTGGAAGCCGGCTGCGAGGCCCTTGGCATCCACCTCAGCCGCGCTGCCGATGGCCTTCTCCATCCCGCGGATGATCTGGGAGAGGATGACGCCGGAGTTGCCGCGGGCGCCCATCAGAGCGCCCCGGGCCATCGCCGCCAGCATCGCCCCAGCGTGGCCATCGTTGCACCTGCGGGCCTCGTCCATGACCGAGCGCATGGTCAGATACATGTTGGTGCCGGTGTCGCCGTCGGGCACCGGGAAGACGTTGACGGCGTTCACCTCCTCCACGTGGCGCTCGAGCCAACTGGTGGCGGCGGCAAAAAGGTCCCGCAGTTGCGGCCCCGAGAGGGCAAGGACAGTGGGTTCTGTCACCGGGCAGCCTCGGCAGGCTTGTAGCGAGTCCCGAAGGTCTTCTCCTTGCCGGGAACGATCGCGGGTGATACCATACTCGCGGCGCAATTCTATCAGCGCCCAATTCAAGGGTAAAGGTAACGGCAGTGGCGAAATGCGACGTCTGTGGTAAGACAACGGCCTATGGCCGCAATATTCGGCACAAGCACTCTGGCCGCTGGGAGCGCAAGGCCCCGCGGACCAACCGGACGTTCAAGGCGAACGTGCAGAACAAGACCCTCTACATCCAGGGGGTGCCGCTTCGCCTGAAGATCTGCACCCGCTGCCTGCGCACCCACCTCAAGTCAGCCGTTTAGGGCTGCCCGTAAGCCTCTAGCCCGCAGCGCCTACCGTGGCCAAGGCCTCCCGCAGGCGGGCGATGTTCTCCCCCACGGAGGCGCGGTCGTTGAAGATGGCCGAGGCAGCCACCAGAACGTCTGCTCCGGCCGCGGCGCAGCCCGGAGCGGTTTGAGGCGAGACGCCGCCATCCACCTCTATCTCCGCGCCGAAGCCCCCGGCATCGATGAGTTGGCGCAGGCGCCGCACCTTGGGCAAGACGCCTTCGATGAACCTCTGGCCGGACCAGCCGGGATTCACGGCCATGACCATCACCTGATCCACCAGAGGCAGCACCTCCTCGATGGCGCCCACCGGGGTCCCCGGGTTCAGGCAGACCCCGGCCTTCTTGCCACGCGACTGCACCTCCTGGATGATGCGGTGCAGATGGGTGGCTGCCTCCACGTGCACGTTGATGATGTCGCCGCCCGCGTCCATGAAGGCGCCTATGTGGCGCTCTGGCTCGGCCACCATGAGGTGGATGTCCAGGGCAAGGGACGTGACCCTTCGCGCCGCCTCGACTATGGGGGCGCCCAACGATATAACGGGCACGAAATGGCCGTCCATGACGTCGATGTGTATATACGCGGCGCCGGCGGCTTCGCATTCCCTTATCTGCTCACCCAGCCTGGCGAAATCGGCCGCCAGGATGGACGGTGCTAGCTTGATGGCCCTCAACTCGGCTCCTTCCGACGGCGCCTTACGGCGTACTCGGCCTCCTTGCCGCTCGTGAAGTGATCCCGGCTCCCGGCCGGCGCGGGAGCCAGACGGCGGCGGGCCTCAGCCAGGGCCGCGGCCACCCGTGCCGGGGCCGTACCCCCAGGGACATCGCGGTCGGCCACGGATCTGGCCACGCCCAGACTCAGGATATCTTCCTCGAAGTGGGGGGAGTGCCTCTGGTAGTCCTCCAGCGTCAGGTCCGTCAGCTCCTTCCCCTGTTCCTGAGCCTCGCGCACCAGCGCCGAGACCACCTGGTGCGCGTCCCTAAAAGGGACGCCCTTTCTAACCAGGTAGTCGGCCACATCCGTCGCCAGGGAGAAGGACCCTCCTGCCGCGGCCTCCGTCCTGGTCGTGTCGACCTCGATCTCCCGCAACATGGCCGCCATCACCGCCACGGTGTCCCGAAGGGTATCGAAGGTATCGAAGAGGGGCTCCTTATCCTCTTGCAGGTCCCGGTTGTAGGCCAGGGGCAGCCCCTTCAGCATCGTCAAGGTGGCCATCAGATTGCCGTAGACGCGGCCTGTCCTGCCGCGGGCCAGCTCGGCCACGTCCGGATTCCTCTTCTGGGGCATGATGCTAGAGCCGGTGGAGAAGCTCTGCGGCAGCCGCAGAAAACCGAACTCCTGGGTGGACCAGAGCACCACCTCTTCGGCTAGCCTCGAGACGTGCATCATGGTGATGGCGGCGGCGGCGTGAAACTCCACCACGAAATCGCGGTCAGAGACGGCGTCGATGCTATTGCGGGACAAGCGGCTGAAACCCAGCTCCTTGGCCACCGACTCGCGGTCGATGGGATACGGCACGCCGGCCAAGGCGCCGGAACCCAGGGGCAGCTCGTCGGCGCGCTCGCGGCATGAACGGAAGCGGGCCGCGTCGCGGTCCAGCATCTCGAAGTAGGCCAGCAGGTGGTGAGCCAGAAGGACGGGCTGGGCCCGCTGAAGATGGGTGTAGCCCGGGATAACCGCCCCGGGGTGGGCTTGCGCCACGTCCAGGAGGGCCGATTGCAGGTCTCGGATGCGGGCCGCCGCCTCCTGGCAGGCGTCCATCACGAAAAGCCGCATGTCGGTAGCGATCTGGTCGTTGCGGGAACGCGCGGTGTGCAGCCGGGCCGCCGCATCGCCGATCCGCTCCCGCAGCTGCACCTCGATGTTCAGGTGGATATCCTCCAGCTCATGCCGGAAGGTAAAACGGCCTTCGTCGATCTCCCTGCGGATCTCTTCGAGCCCCTGAATAATAGCTTGGGCATCGCCGGCGGGTATTATCCCCTGCTTGCCCAGCATCCGGGCGTGGGCGATGGAAGCAGCTATATCGTAGCGGTACAGCCGCTGGTCATAGCCGACCGAGGCTGTGTAGCGCAGGGCCAGGGGGTCGAGGCCGCGGGCCGTTGGGCTCGCAGGAGGTTCGCGGCGTGCCATTGTGGCCCAATTATAAGGCACAGGGCCCGGAGCCCGTCACACCAGGCGCCGCTGGGCTGCGTACACCACGGCCTCCAGCCGACTATGGACCCCGAATTTGGCAAGAATGTGCTCGATATGGTTGCGCACGGTAGATGTTGCGATACCGAGGGTCTCGGCGATGGCGTCAATCCCCGATCCGCAGGCCAAGAGCCGTAGGACATCCATCTCCCTCCTGGTTAGGCGGGGCTCGGGAACGGGGCAGGGTCCTAGCTTCTCCGGCTCCCCCTGGGAGCTGTAGCGGCTGACGGCTTCGATGGTCCTTTGGGCCAGGATCTCAGCCTGCCTGCGGCGGGTGACGTCGCGGAAGAGGTGCACGGCCAGATATCCCGTCCCGGCCGGGTCCGGCGCGGGCAGCACGCTGACATTCAACCAAATGGCATCGCCCCGCGCCGTTTGTGCGCAGACGTCATAGTTGGGCACGCCGCGGCCCCGGACAGCGGCCCTGATGGTGGGGCAGTTGCGCCGGCAGAAGGGATGGCCTTCATAGTCTCCGCCGGCGATGACGTCGTAGCAGTAGCGCCCTACCACTTCCCCGCGCTTGAAGCCCGTGAGCCTTTCGGCCGCCTGGTTCCAGAAGATGATCCGCTGTCGCGCATCCACGACGTGGACACCATCGGCCACCCCTTCCAAGGCCCGAAGGAAAGCGGCCGTGGAACTAGCCTCCCGCCTTTCTAGCCTCTTCGCCAAGTGCCCTCCACCTGCCCGCTCTCGGCCCGCCCCATGTT
>DAOUAG010000095.1:0-2811 GCA_034433815.1 Dehalococcoidia bacterium
CACCTGCATCGGCCGCACGCGGGAGTACTCCTCCAGCTTGCGGAGGGCGCTGGCCAGGGACAGCGGCGCATGAGTGATGTGGGCGCCGGCCTCGTCGGCGCCGTACTCCCGCTGGCGGGAGATGGCTAGCCGTATGAGGGTGGCTGCTATGGGGGCGAAGATGATGGTCAGGAGTAGCGCTACCAGGCCCAGGGCGCCGCCCCCGTCCCGGTTGCGGCCGCCAAAGCCGCCGAAGATGAGGGCCCAACGCCCCATCATCGCCAAGAACATGATGGCGCTGGCCACCGTCGCCACGATGGCGTTCACCAGGATGTCGTGGTTCCGTATGTGCCCTAGCTCGTGGCCGATGACAGCCGTAAGCTCGCGGTCGTCAAGGATGCGCATGATGCCGGTGGTGGCAGCCACCGCCGCATGCTTGGGGCTGCGGCCCGTGGCGAAGGCGTTGGGCGAATCGTTGTGGATGATGTAGACCCGGGGCTTCGGCATCCTGGCCATGGCCGCCACCTCGTCCACGATGGCGTGGAGGCGCGGCTCTTCGGCCGGGGTCACCTCCCTGGCGCCCGTCATGGCCAGCGCCAGCTTGTCGGAGAACCAGTAGGAGCCGATGTTCATGATGGCGGCAAAGATGAGGGCCACGATAAGCCCAGCCTGGCCAGCGAAGGCGTAACCTAGCGCCAGGAAGACCCCCGACAGCAGGGTCAGCAGGAACACAGTCTTCAGGTTATTCATGGCTCATCTCACCTCGAGGTGCGGGACTAACGCACTCTCCGAAACACATTCTACCAGCGTGCCCGCTGGGTAGGTCGCGGGCCCCTAGACTTCCGAGGCCTGCGTGTGGTCACCCCACAGCAGGTTGCGCACGAAGCGCAGGCTTGTTGCGATGCGCGGCCCGTACCATCCCAGTAGCTTGCCGTCCACCACGTATATACGTTGGTCCTGCACGGCCGGGATGTGACTGTATTGGCTGAACTCCTGGGCATGCCGCACGTTGAAGTGGTACGGTTCGCTGGGCAGAAGGATCACCTCTGGGATGCGTCGCGATACCTCTTCAAGCTCGATGCGGGGGTAGCGATCGTGCCGGTCAGAGAAGATGTTTATCCCGCCGCAATTCAGAAGGAAGTCGTGCATGTAGGTGTCGGGCCCGATAGTCATCCAGGGCCGGCGCCAGATGGGGCAGAAGACGCGCAGCGGACGCCTCCCTTGGTTGGCAGCCTTGGCCTCCTGTAGGGCCGCCTCGGCCTCCTCGATGATGGGCCGCGCAGCCTCCTGGGCGCCGGTGACGTCTGCCAGGCGGCGCATCATGCTGATGGCCCCGTGGACCGTGCGCGGGAAGGTCATAAAGACGTTGATCCCGGCCCTCAGGATCTGCCGTATGTCCTCCTCCCGGTTCTCCTCGGCGTTGGCTATTACGATATCGGGCTGCAGCTCCCGCACCCGCTCGACGTTGAGGCTCTTGGTGCCGCCCACGCGAGCTTTGCCGGCCACCTTATCGGCGGGCTCGACGCAGAAGTTGGTGACGCCCACGATGTTGTCGCCCAGGCCGAAGGCGAAAAGGGTCTCGGTGAGGCTGGGTACTAGTGAGACGATGCGTTGCGGGGTGGTCTTGACCTCCAACTGGCGGTGGAGGTCATCGATGTATGTTGCCATGCTGGTTATATTCTATCCATATTGTAGCGCTTTTCCTAGTGTGTCAGCCCAGCGTCACCTGGGCGGTCTTCTTCTGGGCGTTGTGGTAGTACTGGATCTCCACGGTCTCCCCTGCGCGGTGCTCCGTAAGGGCTTTGAAAAGATCGCCCGTGGTCCTGATTTCGGTCTCTGCCAAGGAGACGATGATATCGCCCGGCTGGAGGCCTGCCTTGGCCGCGGGGCTGTTGGGTACGACCTGCTGGATGCCGATGCCGTGGTCGACCGCCAGCCCGAACTGTTCCTTGAGGGAGGGCGTGATCTGGACCATGCCCCGCACGCCCAAGAAGCCCCGGTCCACCTCCCCTTTGGCGATGAGCTCATCGATGATGGGTTTGGCGGTGTCGATGGCGATGGCCAGCCCGATGCCTTGGGCCAACACCCCCGACTGAGACTGCGTGATGATGGCCGTCGTTATTCCGATGACCTCCCCTTTCATGTTGACCAAAGGCCCGCCCGAGTTGCCCGGGTTGATAGCGGCATCCGTCTGTATGGCATCCGGGATGGTGATGTCGCCCTCCTCGATGAGCCTGCCCAATGCGCTAACCACGCCCTTGGTTACGGTCGGCCCGCCCGGCAGGTTGAGGGCGTTGCCTATGGCCACGACGTCCTCGCCGACCTTCAGGTCAGAGGAGCGACCCAGGGCCAGAGGCTTTAGGCCGCTGGCGTCGATCTTCAGCACAGCCAGGTCCGTAGGGGGGTCACGGCCGGCGATCTCCGCGGCGAACTCCCGCCCATCGCTTAGCGTCACCGTGATCTTCTGGGCCGGGCGGCCTGTGGAGTCTACCACCACGTGGTTGTTGGTGGCGATGTGCCCAGCGCTGTCCACGATGAACCCGGTGCCGACGCCCTGCTGGGGAACGATTTGGCCGAAGAAACCGAGGGTGGCGGATTCCGTGAGGATGTGCACCACAGAGGGCCGCAGCATCTCGACGAGCTCTGCTGTCGAGTACTCGGTCGCGGTGCCCCCGGGCTGGGCGGTAGCCACGGCCGGTGTGGGCGTCGAGGCCGACGGCGATGCGGTGGAGGCCGGGCCTGACCCGTCACCACAGCCAGCAGCGGCCAATGCCACGATAGTGAGGATTAGGGGAATCGCAATGCGCCAGCGGCGCCGTATCTCAGGCTTCA
>DAOUAG010000096.1:0-10484 GCA_034433815.1 Dehalococcoidia bacterium
TTCAGGACGAGGGGATCGGCGCCGGCCAGGGCGTTCTCCAAGAGGCGCTGCTTATCGGCTAGCGGCACCCGCGTGTTGCTGAAGAAGGCCTGGGCCTGCGGGTCAGCGCAGAGGCTGGCCAGGGCCTCGAGGCCCTCCGCCCAGGAGTCCTCGGTACCCCCCTCCCGGGCCAAGAGAGCGGCGGCTTCCGCATAACGCCGGGCAGCGACCTGGGTCCTCACGCCTGCTCACCGCCTCCATTGGCCGAGGCCTCCGCCAGTACCTCCTGGATGAGCTGGCGGTGAGCCTCGCGATCGAGGCTGCGCCGGATGACCCGCTCGGCCGCCGTAATGGTCAGGTCGGCGAACTCACGCCGTAGCTGGGCGATGGCGCCGTCCCGCTCCAACTGGATTTCGGCGCGGGCGCGTTCCAGAAGCTGTTCGGCCTCGGCGCGGGCGCTCTGGCGAGCCTCCTCCTGGATGCGAGCCGAGATCTGTTGGGCCTGGGCGATGAGGGCCTGGCCCTCCTGCCGCGCCCGCTCCAGCTCCCTGGCTACCTCCTGCTCCGTCTCGGCCAGACGCCGCTTCGCCTCCTCTGAGGCCTCCAACCCCTCCTGGATCCGCTTCTTCCTTTCGTCCAGCACCTTGAGCAGCGGCTTGTAAAGGAGGACGGAGAAGAGCAGCAAGAGGAGCCCGAAGTTGACCAGCTGGGCGATGAGGGCTGGCAGGTTGAAGCCCAGGGCGCTTATGCCAAGGAATAGCGTTTCCATGTTCTGCCGTCCGTTTCTACTACGGACACCTCCCTCCGCTAGAAGACGAAGCCGATCATTACCGCAGTGACCAGGGCGTAGATGCCGATGGCCTCGGCGAAGGCCAGCCCTAGGATCATGTTGGTCTGGATGGCGGGCTGCGCCTCCGGGTTGCGGCCAAGGGCATCCAGTGCCCGGCCGACGAGGTTGCCGATGGCCAGGGATGGCCCGATGGCACCGATCCCCATGGCGAAGCCCGCGGCCAGGAACTTGATGCCGTCGTCGGTGATGTTGGTCACCAGCATAGGCAAGTCCATCTATTCCCTCCTTTTGGACCTTACTTTGTTACCGTCGGTCACTGCGAATTCTTGCTTCCCGCTTCACGCGGTCTAGTGGGCCGCCCCGGCGCCCGCACGCCTTCTTCGCTCCCGGCCTCGCCGTGCTCGCCGCCGTGCTCGCCGTGAGAGACGGCCATCACCCCGAACACCAGCGTCAGCATGGCGAAGATAAAGGCCTGGATGACGCCTACGAAGAGCTCCAGCCCATAGAAGACGATGGTGACGATGAAGGGAGTGAGGAAGGTGAACATGAGGATCACCACCTCGCCGGCGAACATGTTGCCGAAGAGACGGAAGGTGAAACTCACCAGCCTCACCAGCTCAGAGATGAGCTCCAGAATGCCCACAAAGGCGTCGATGACGCCTTGAAAGATCATGCTGAAGTTCAGGCGGAAAAGTCCTCGCAGCAGGGGCCCGAAGTTGAAGAACTTCTTGCCGTAGCTGAAAAGACCCAGCGAGGTTATGCCCCATGTCTCCACCGCAATGGCAGAGGCGATGGCCAGGGCCAGTGGCGTGTTCAGGTCGGTGTTGGGCCCCCGCAGGAAAGGCAGCAGCTCGCCCACCGACTTGCCCTCGGCCTTGGCCTCTTCGTACCTCTCGTGGGCGTCGGGGTCCTCCTCGTCAATCGTATCCCCGCTCAAGCTTCCTGGCCCAGAGAGAGGGACGTAGGCCACCTCCAGGGAGCCAGCCGTAGTCTTCTCCATAACGAAGCCGTGCTCCTCCTCTTGCACCCCGCCGATGGTGTTGAAGATGGGCAGCAGGGACAGCCAGTTGGAGGCCAGGACGAAGAAGAAAATGGTAGCCACCACCGGGAAGAAGCGCCTGCCGTTCTTCTCTCCGGCTACGCTAACCACCAGGTTGTAAAACGCCTCTACGATGGCCTCCACCACGTTCTGAACGCCAGTGGGTACTAGGTCCCAGCGCCGGGTGGCCAGGAAGACGGTGACTATCATGGTGGCCACCACCAGCCAGGACGTGAGCATGGTGTTGGTGATGCCAATGTCGCCAACGTGAAAGAGGGTCTCGGGTTTGATGGCGATGTGCGGGGTCGGCCCCCGGAAGAAAACGAAACCGATGAGGAAGCCTGCCAAGGCCAGGATGGCGATGACGGGGGCCCTAGGTTTCATCCTTTTCCTTTCCAGTCTTGTCTTCGGTTAGCACCTGCATTAGTAGCACATAACCGCCAAAGAGTGCCAGCGCTAGCCCCAGAAACAGGCCAAGCAGCGTGAAGAGAGGCCGCGTCTCCAGCCATGCGTCCAACAGCAGCCCGCCCGCGATGCCGCCAACGATGCTCATAGCGAAGTACCAGCCGATGCCCAGGAGCCTCATGGCTGACGGTAATCTCGTCAGCACCGCTGGCCCTCCTTCAGTTGGCGGGCGGGCCGTCCCTCACGCCGATTGCGAAGATTATCACAACCCGCCCCTTTAAGTCCAATCACACGGGCGAGGGCACGGCACCACGCTGACCAGACGGCGGCACGAATGGGCGCCGGTAGCTGGAGGCGGCGCCGCTTCCCTACGGCTTCTTGCCGAAATCCTCCAGGTCCAGACCCTCGATGACGTCCCGGAAGGGGCTCAGCTTCTCCAGCTCCTCGGGCGAGACCTCCGTGGTCTCCTCGTGGGCTTCAGGGCCGACAGTCTCCAGAGGGCTGCCTTCCTCGTCCAACCGGACCCCCGCCTTCTCCAATACGGACTCCTCGGCGTAGATGGGCACCTGCGCGCGCACCGCCAGCGCGATGGCGTCACTGGGGCGGGAGTCTATCTCCAGAATCCGGCCATCTACTTGGAGCATAATCCGTGCGTAGAAGGTATCGTTGGCGAGATCGTTCACCAAGACGTACTCCACCACGGCCCCGAGGGAGTCGATCACCGAACGCAAGAGATCGTGGGTGAGGGGTCTGGCCACACTCACCTCTTGCAGGCGGACTGCTATGGCGTCAGCCTCGGCGGGACCGATCCAGATGGGCAGGTAGCGATCGGCATTCTTCTCCTTGAGGATGACCACGCGCTGGTAGTTCATCAGGCTGACGCGTATGCTCTCTATGGTCATCTCAACCACGCTGCCACCTCCCTAGGGCGATGCACCATCATCGTACCGCCGGCCCCCGAGGGTGTCAATCTAGGTGATGACCTCTTGCGGCGTTCTTGTGGACGTCGAATCAGCCACGTCATCGCCTCCATAAACCGCGCTGGCCACGGCCAGGGCCAGCACCGCTGCCGCCACCAACAAGAGTACGGCCGGCACCTTCAGCCAGTCGGTTACGACGCCGACGACCAGAAGGGGCATGAGGGAGATGAAGTTAGCCGAGACGACCTGGGTGGCGAATATGCGTCCCCGCATCTCCGGAGGGGCCCTCTCATGCAGGATGGACTGGGCCGGGGCATTGAGAAGAGCGTAAGCGAATCCCATCGGCCCGGCGATAGCCATGGTCAGGGCCTGGAGGAGGGAGATGCGCAACAAACGCTCCAGGTCCGCCGAGCCCGGCGCTCCCTGGGTGAGTTCGGCGATGGGCTTGACCAGCGCCAGGAGCACCAGGCAGGCAGCGATGCCCAAGAGACCCATCACCACCGCCCGGTTCTTGCCTCGTTGCGAAATCCACGGCAAGAAACGCAGCCCTACTAGGGCCCCGATGCCCGTGGGCGCGAAGACGAAGGCGGCGTTGTCCGGCGGAACCTCTAGCACATCCCGCATGTAGCGCGGGATAAGGATGGCAAAGAGGAGCACCAGCGTGCTGCTCATGATGAGCTGGACTAGCGCCAGTGAGGAATAGCGGTCTGAGACCAGGGTGCGCCAGCTCTCCCGGAACTCCGAAGGTATCCCGCCGAAGATCGGCCCCTGGGGCAGCTTCGGGCCGCGCTTCTCCCGCACCTCCCGCAACTGGTAGGCCAAGAGGGCCGCCAGCACGAAGAGGGCCGCCGCAGCGATGAACATCCCGTCGGGCCCCGCCGTCTTCAGGATCATCGGCGCCAGGAAGACGATCCCTGCCAGCTGAGACCCCGTCAGCGTGAAGTTGTACAAGCTGTTGGCGGGCACGAGCCGCTCGCGCGAAACCAAGGACGGTATAAGGGCGACCACCGCGGGGTTGAAGAAGAGCCCGGCCGTGGCGAAGCCAACGGAGATGCCGTAGATGACCCATTCATTGGAGTGAAAGAAGAAGAACAGAATGCAGGCCCCCGCTCGCAACAGGTTGGTGATGACCAGCACCGGTTCCTTGCGGGCCCGGTCCAGGACGACGCCCACTACGAAACCCAAGGGGATGGAAGGGAGAATGAAGGCCAGCACCAGGAGACTGGTGTGGACGGACGACCCGGTGAGCCCGAGGACCACGACCAGGAGGGTGAAGAGGATGGCGTTCTGGGCCGTCTGGGCCAACCCCTGACTGAGCCACAGACTAGCAAAGCGGCGGTCAGCCAACAGCGCCCGGGAGCGGGCTACGGCCCTGATATCGGCGCCGTAAGTCACGGAGGAGCCATCCCCTCCGGCGGCTCCGGCCCTCGGGAGAGGAAGGCCTTGACCCGTTTCTCGAAGGTGCTCCGCTCCATCAAGACGCGGCGGCCGCAGGTCCGGCACCGAATCCCGATATCTGCCCCCAGCCGGTAGACCTCCCAATCGAAGCCGCCACAGGGGTGGACCTTGCGCAGGCGGACGACGTCCCCCAACCGGATCTCCATTATCACGGTGCACCACCCGCCGGCCCTCAGCGCCCCGCTAGGCCCCCGGCCAACGCCTCTTCCCGCGCCCTATTTATGCGCTGACGCAGCGCCTGCGCCGCCTGGGCTGCAGCGGCGGCAAAGTCCTCGCCCCGAGAGGCGTAAAGGACAGCGCGAGACACGTTCACCAGAAAGCCTTCACCATGAGCATCCATCGCCGAGGCCACGGCGGCGTCCACGTCTCCTTCCTGGGCCCCAACTCCGGGCACCAAGAATAGCATATCGGGGCAGATCTCCCGCAGGCGGCGAATCTGCGCAGGATAGGTGGCCCCGGCAACGAGGCCGATGTTGCCGCGGCTGTTCCACTCCCGAGCCGCCTCCGCCACGGCTTCGTACAGCAGCCGGCCGTCGGCCAACCGCAGGTCCTGAAAGTCGGCAGCGCCGGGGTTGGAGCCCCGGCACCACACGAAGACGCCGCGGTCGCCGTACTCCGCGAAGGGTTCCACAGCATCGCGGCCCCCGTAGGGGTTCACGGTGGCGGCATCGAAGCCGTATACCTCGAAGAGGGCCCTAGCGTAGAAGCGAGCGGTGCTGCCGATGTCGCCCCGTTTGGCATCGCCGATCACCGGCACGCCCGGCGATACCGCCCGCAAGACCTCCATCAGCGCCGGCATTCCTTCGGGGCCCAGCGCCTCGAAGAAGGCCAGGTTGGGCTTGTAGGCGCAAACCACATCCCGGGTCGCCTCGATGATGGCTTTGAGGAAGGCCACCACGCGCGAGACTTCTGCGCCAGACAACGAGGGAGGCAAGAGGGCGGGGTCAGGGTCTAGGCCAAGGCAGAGGAAGCTGGCGTTGCCGCGGGTGGCCAGCCGCAGCTTCTCGGAAAACGTAGGAGCGCCCATCTCCAGTAAAACCCCCGTGCTCCCGGCTCCCCTTACGGCAGTGACGGGGGTGGCCCTGCCGAAGCTTAGTTTCCTGGTGGCTCACCCGGCATAATAAAGAGCCGCCCCCTAGGCGGTCAAGAAATGCCCCGAACTGCGGCGGTTGAACCTTGACCCGCACAGGGCCCATAATCGAAGGAACCCGCTTCGGCCGCGGGAATGCGCAAGGTCATTAGCTGCTGGAAAGGTAGCCACCACATGTTGAACCCTGCTATCAACGGCAAGATCCTCAACGTCGACCTGACCTCTGGCGCCATCGAGCCGGAGCCGCTCCCAGAGGAGATGTACCGGAAATACATCGGGGGGTACGGGCTGGGCGCCCGCCTGCTCTTCGATCGCATACCCCGCGGCGCGGACCCCTTTGGTCCAGATAACGTGCTGGGGTTCATGCCCGGACTGCTCACCGGCACGCCGCTCTTCGGCGAGCGGTTTCAGGTAGTAGCCAAGTCGCCCAAGACGGGGGGCTGGGGTGACGCCAACTGCGGAGGCGACTTCGGCCCCTTCCTCAAGCACGCCGGCTGGGATGGCATTCTAGTCCGCGGCATCGCTCCGAAGCCCGTGTATCTCCTCATCGAAGAGGACAAGGCGGAACTGCGGGACGCCAGCGACCTTTGGGGGCTGGATGCCATCTCGACGGAGGAAACCCTGAAGGAGCGCCACGGTAAGAAAGCCAGCATCGCCTGCATCGGCCCGGCCGGCGAGAAGCTGTCCTTCATGGCGGGAGTCTGCAACGAGCGCGGGCGACTGGCGGCCCGTAGCGGCCTCGGCGCCGTAATGGGCTCCAAGAAGCTCAAGGCGGTGGTGGCCCTGGCCTCCCGCAAGATCCTGGCGGGCGAGGACAAGTCCGTCCTTTCCCTTCTGCGCACCTCCCTCAACGAATTCGGCCCTAGCGCCACCTTCTTCCGCAACTTCGGCACCACAGGCATCACCTCCGTCTCTGCCATGAGCGGCGACTCGCCGGTGAAGAACTGGGCCGGCGTGGGCACTATCGACTTCCCGGATTTCCAGAAGTTGAGCGGCAACCTGTTCAACGAGAAGATGGAGCGCAAGTACGGCTGCTGGCACTGCCCACTGGCCTGCGGGGCCGAGAGCAAGGAGTCAGAGAACCCGAAGTACCCCTACCCGCGGCATACCCACCGTGCGGAGTACGAGGCTGCCTGCGCCTTCGGCACCCTGACGCTGACAGCCGACATCGACATGCTCCAGTACGCCAACCACCTGTGCAACGCGTACGGGCTGGACGTCATCTCCACCGGCGCAACGGTGGCCTTCGCCATCGAGTGCTTCGAGAACGGCCTCATCAGCCTGGAGGACACAGGCGGCCTGGAGCTGTCCTGGGGCAACGGCGACGCCATCATCGAGATGATCCATCGCATCGGCCGCCGGGAGGGCATAGGCGATCTGCTGGCCGACGGCATCCGCCGGGCGGCGCAGAAGCTGGGGCCTAAGGCAGAGCCCTTCGCCATGGAAGTGGGCGGCGAGGAGCTGCCCATGCACGACCCCAAGCTGCAGCCCGAGTACTTCACCACTTACAAGCTGGATCCCACCCCGGCCCGCCACACCCAGTACGAGGGGGCGGCCCGCGCCGGCTGGATGGTGCCGCCAGCGCCCAGCGACCGCAAGCAAGCGACGGGCCGCGCCGAGCACCACAAGGCGGCGGCTGAGTATATGCACATCGTTAACTCCATCGGCACCTGCATGTTCATCATGTTCGCCGGACCCAACGAGCGCATCCCAGAGTGGATCAACGCCGTCACCGGCTGGGACGTCACCCACGAGGAGCTCCGCCGCACAGGCGAGAGGATCGCCAACCTGCGCATGGCCTTCCATGTGCGGGAGGGCGACAATCCGGCCAAGAGACGGGTGCCCGGACGCATGATCGGCTCGCCGCCCCTTCAGGCTGGGCCCCTGGCCGGCATTACCCTGGACGGCGATACGATGCAGCGGGAGTTCCTGGCCGCATGCGACTGGGACCAGGAGACGTGCCGGCCCAGCCGGGCGAAGCTCGAGGAGCTGGGACTGGAGGACGTGGCCCGGGCTCTCTACGGCTAAGGCTACTGGGGGCCCATGGCCCTGATGACCGGCAGCCCAGCGGCCTCGCCATCAACTAGGGGCACGGCCCGGGAGATGTCCAGCCGGCCGCAGTAGGCCACGTCTTCGGCCAGGCCGGCCTCCGCCAGCTCCCTGGCGTGGTACGCGGAGGCGACGGCGCTGGCGACATCGTGCCGCAGATTGTCGAAGGCGGCCCGCGCGAAAGCGGCAGCGTCGCTGATGGCCGCCTGCGGCGCAAAGGCCAGCGCCGCATCCACTATGGCGCCAGCGCCCAGCGCGTCCTCCAGCACGAAGGTCGAGCCCCCGTAGGCTGCCGAACAAACCACGGCGACGTCCAGCCCGCGCTGCGAGGCCAAGTTCACCGCCGCCCGGGCGACGGCGGTGCGGTTCAAGAGGCAGCCCACCAGGACAGCCGGTGCCGAGCGCAGGCCAGCGATGACCCTCGTGCCGTTGGAAGTGGCCAGGATCACCCCACGGCCCTTCGGCGTCAGCCGGGAGAACTGCGCCGGCGAGTTGCCGTAATCGAAGCCCGGCGGCGGCAAGCCGTCCTTCTCGCCGCAGAGAAGATGGCCGGGGAAGCGGCTCCGGACTGCCGCCGCGGTCCCCACGTCTGGGGCAGCGACGACCTGGGCCACCCCCCTCTCCAGCAGCGTCACGATGGTGGAGGAAGCCCGCAGAACGTCCACCACGATGCACACAGAGTTAGCGGGATCGTAACGTTGGCCCGGCAGGAGGACGGTTTCGATGCGCACGCGCCTAGCATAAGGCACCGAGCGGCGCGGCCCGCAACTCCGGCAGGAGCGCGTCCCCAACGCCCATGTTCCGTCCGGCACGAGGAGAGGCTGGCCGAGGAAGCTGAACGGGCCTTGCGCTCCGCGGCCTTGACCCACTGCGGGGGCCAACATATCTTTTACCCGTAGCCCGCAAGCCCCATCTCCAGGAAAGGACTCCTCCCAAAGCCATGGGCCATTGGCTCCGCCTCGGCAGCCTCGATCTCCTCGTCGTTAGCGATGGCGTAATGCGGCAAGACGCCGGCGCCGTCTTCGGGCTGGTGCCGAGGGTCATGTGGGAACCGTACGCCCCGCCCCTGGACGATAAGTACCGCCTGCCCCTGGGCCTCAACGCCCTGGTGGTCCGCTCCGGCAACAAGCTGGTCCTGGTGGACCCAGGGGTTGGCAGCAAGAGGCAAAGGGCGCCCGGAGCCGTAAGCACCGAGGAGAGCGGCCGCCTCTTGGAGAACCTGGCCAGGGAGGGCATCCGAGCGGAAGACATCGATATCGTGATCAACACCCACCTGCACTTCGACCACGCCGGCGGCAACACCCGCCTCGAGGGCGGTAAGCCGGCGCCGGCCTTCCCCCGGGCCCGCTACTTCATTCAGAAGGGGGAGTGGGAGGAGGCCAGCCACCCCAACGAACGCACCCGCGGCACCTACCTGCCAGAGAACTTCGAGCCCCTGGAGGATTGCCGCCAGGTGGAGCTGGTGAGCGGCGAGGTGGAGGTGGCCAAAGGGGTGCGCATGGTGCCCGCCCCGGGCCACACGGCCCACCACTGCGTGGTCGAAGTGGAGTCCGCCGGCGAGCTGGCCCTGTACATCGGCGAGTTGGCCCAACAGCCAGTCATGCTGGAGCGTCTGGCCTGGATCTCGGCCTTCGATGTCCTTCCCTTGGTGTCACTGGAGACCAAGCGCCGGTTCATCGAAAAGGCGTTGGAGAAGAGGGCGCTCCTTATCTCCGTCCACTCCCCGTATCCCGGCCTGGGCCGGCTTCGAGCCCAGGATTCCAAGCGGAAGTGGGAGCCGTTGCCGGCCCAGGAGCCGGGGCCGTGAGCGGGCTGGCGTCCCGCTCCCTGCGCCGGACCCCCCTGTACCAGGCGCATCTGGCCCTGGGCGCGCGAATGGTGCCCTTCGCTGGCTGGGAGATGCCGGTCCAGTACCGAGGCGTCATCGAGGAGCACATGGCGGTGCGCCAGCGCGCCGGCATGTTCGATGTCTCCCACATGGGCCGTTTCGAGCTGCACGGGGCCGGCGCGGGCCCCCTACTGCGCTACCTCTGTACGTGGGACGTGACGCGCTTGGCCGCTGGCGAAGGTCATTACGCCGCCATGTGCCGGGAGGACGGCGGCATATTGGACGACGTCTACGTTTTCGCTTTGGAGCCCAGCCCCTCGCCGTCCGCCCGCTATCTCGTCGTGGTCAACGCTGCCAACGCTGACAAGATCAAGGCCTGGATCCAGGAGCACGCCGGCGGTTTCCAGGCTCAGCTAGTGGACCGGCACGCTAGCACCGCCATGATCGCCGTCCAGGGCCCGCAGGCCGTGGACATCGCCGCGGCCGTGACCGGCGAGTACGTGCGCTCCCTGCGCCCCCGCCACTGCACCGAGGCCCAGTGGCAGGGCCATACGATTTTCGCCTCGCGCACAGGGTACACGGGGGAAGACGGGCTGGAGCTGGTCATCGACGCCGCCGCGGGCCGCCCGCTGTGGGACGCTCTCCTGGCGGCCGGCGTTGTGCCCTGCGGTTTGGGGGCGCGGGATACGCTGCGCCTGGAGGCTGCGTTGCTTCTGTACGGGAACGACATCGACGAGGGGGTCAACCCATGGGAGGCCGGCCTGGGTTGGGTAGTGAGCCTGGACGACGGCGCGGACTTCGTGGGCCGGCAGGCCCTCCTCAAGCTCCGGGAAGCCGGCCCGGCCCGCCAACTGGTCTGCCTCAAGGCGACGGACCGCGGGATCATGCGGGCGGGATACCCCGTCTTGCTCCGGGAGCGAGAGGTG
>DAOUAG010000097.1:0-14727 GCA_034433815.1 Dehalococcoidia bacterium
GCCGTCCGGACTCCCATCGGCGCCTTCGGCGGCGCTTTCGCCGAAGTTCCTGCTACCCGGCTGGGGGCCATCGCCATCGCCGAGGCCGTCAGGCGCGCGGGCATCCAGCCAGAGCAAGTGGATGAAGTCATCATCGGCAACGTCCTCTCGGCTGGCCTAGGCATGCACCCCGCACGCCAAGCAGCCATCGGCGCAGGGATACCCCACACCACTCCGGTGACCGGCGTGAACAAAGTCTGTGGCTCCGGACTGAAGGCGGTGGCCTTGGCCGCCCAGGCCATCACCCTGGGCGAGGCGGAGATCATTGTGGCGGGCGGCATGGAGAGCATGTCCGGCGCTCCGTACCTTCTCCCCAAGGCCCGCTACGGCTACCGCATGGGCCACGGCGAAGTGCTGGATCACATGATCCGAGACGGCCTCTGGTGCGCCTTGGAAGACTGCCACATGGGCGTAACAGCAGATAACGTGGCAGCGGAGTTCGAGATCTCCCGCGCCGACCAGGACCGCTTCGCGGCCGAGAGCCAACGTAAAGCGGCCGCGGCCTGGGAGAAAGGCGTCTTCGCCGAGGAGATCGTCCCGGTCGAGGTGCAACAGCGCAAGGGCACGGTCCTGGTGGACAGGGATGAGCATTTCCGTCCTGATACCACAGAGGAGGTTCTCGCCAAGCTGCGCCCGGCCTTCATCCCCGACGGTTCCGTGACGGCCGGGAACGCGTCAGGGATCAACGATGGAGCGGCAGCGGTGGTCGTCATGTCGCGTCGGAAGGCGGAGCAATTGGGGCTCCCGCCGATGGCCGCCATCAGGACCTACGCCAGCGCGGGCGTTCCCCCGCGGATCATGGGCATCGGCCCCGTGCCTGCTACGCAAAAAGCGTTAGCCAAGGCCGGCCTGAGCCTGGGCGATATCGACCTCATCGAGGCCAACGAGGCGTTCGCTGCCCAATCCCTTGCCGTCGGCCGCGAACTGGGATGGGACTGGGAGCGGGTGAACGTCAACGGCGGCGCCATCGCCCTCGGCCACCCCATCGGCGCCAGCGGGACTCGCATACTGGTGACGCTCCTACACGAGATGAAACGGCGGGAGGCCAAACGCGGCCTCGCCACCCTGTGCATCGGCGGCGGCCAGGGCATTGCGATGATCGTCGAGTCCGTTCACTAAGCCAGAGCCGGCGGTTCCTGGCCCAACCGATGGGCAGTGAAATCGAACTAGCCCTGCACCTGTTTCTGGCCTGGCTCAGGGCTGCCAAAGGCCTCAACGTGCGCCTGGAATCGTATTCCGGCAACCAGGCCTCCGCCCGTGGCGACGGCGTCAGTATGGCCGTCGAGGCCCACCCCGTGATCGAGGGCGACGACGATGCCTGGCGCTCCATAAAGCGACGCCTGGAAGGGGAGCTTTCGGAATCTCTGCCAGGCGGCTATGCCCTGTGGGTCCCGCCGGGCGCGAGCCTGCCGCCCGAAGGATCTTCCAGCGAGGAGTTCGTAGCTTTGGTACGCTCCGCGGCCCTCCGCCTCGGGCCTAATGAGCGTTCCTCCGTACCTTTGCCCGCGAAGCTCTACCTGCGAAAGACTTCGGATGCGGGCAATGTGGTGTCGGTAGTTGGCGGGCTCAGCCAGTACTGGGCCCGTTTTACGGAGCGTGTGCGCGGGACGTATGAGCTAGACTCTACGGCCCTCCACCGCCTGCCCGAAAGCGAGTCCCACCTGGAGGCTCTCCTGGACACCATCGCCCGAGAGGCAGCCGGCCTCGAGGCGGGAGCCTGGTGCGAGGTGGAGACCATCGACGCCTGGACGATACAGCGGGTGGATGGTCTGGGCGGTTTCGTGATTGTGGGCAACGCGCCGCGGGCTGTAGCGGAGGCTGGCCTAGCCGTCCGCAGGAACACCAGGCGCATCCTGGCTCAGGCAGCGCCGGCGCTAAGGAGCCAGGCGGCGGACTTTCGGGCCATCGTGCTGCTGGCCCCCTATGCTCGCATGGAACATGAAGGGGTAACAACAGCCGTCCGCGGCTACGATCCGGCCCTCTATGCGGGCATCGACCTCCTGTGCGTCGTGGCCGACGGGCAGGTAAAGGCGGTGGTTCAGGGCGCGATACCACGGCACGGCAGCGGCCGGGCTTAGGCCCGTGGTCCCGAGAGCAGTTCGATCCGGTTCACCCACTTAGCCCACAGGTGACCGAACTTCCCCGGTATGGCCAGCCTCACAGGGCGGTCTGCGGTGCCGACCGGCTTGCCATCTGCCAGGTAGACTAAGAAGGCCTGACACTGGATCAGATCCACGAGAGGGATAGTCTCCGTCAGCCCGTCGGCGCAGTGGAAAGCCGCCAAGCAGGCGCCATCGCGGGCCTGTGCCATGGCGAGGAGATGCTCCACCGTCGGGCCACGCATCACTGTGTCGTCCCGGGGCCCGCCGGCGCAGTCCAGCCGCACAGCCCGCTCGACGAAGGGCAGGGAGAGGATCTCTTCGAGCGTCAGGTTGAGGGGCCTATCGACCTCGCCATCGATCCGCAGTACATAAGGTGGCTGGCCCAAGACCTTCTCCTACGGCCACCGTACGCCGCAAACGACACCTCAGTCAACCTCTTGTCCGCCCGACGCACCGACGGGCGGCCCCAGGAAACTATAGCGGCCCCTATAGAACACCAGGGGACCCTCTTTGCTGACTTCCCTGGCCTCCAGCACGTCGCCAAGGAAGATCGTGTGGTCGCCGCCCTCGTATCGCGCCGCCGTTTGGCAGTCCAGATAAGCTAGGCAACCGTCGACTATCGGACTCCCAGTGACGGCGAAGAAATGGGGCACATCAGCCAAGGTGTGCTCGTGGCCCGGCACCTTCTTAGCGAATCGCTCAGCGATCGCCATCTGCCCCTGGCCCAGGATATTGACGGCAAAAACCCCCGATTGCGCAATGATTTCGTGGGTGTCCGCGCTCTTATCCACACACACCAGCACCAGCATCGGATCCAGCGACACTGAGGTCACGGAATTGGCAGTCATCCCATGTAGCTGCTCGCCCAGACGCGAGGTGACTAGCGCTACGCCGGTAGCGAAGCGTCCCATCACGCGTCGAAAGTCGGCAGGGCGTAGCCGGATATCAGACACCTTTTGAGCTGCCCCCCGCGTTTCCCTTCTGGCGGATCCAGTCGGCCGTACGCTGCACCGCTTCTTGAAGTGATACCGTCGGTTTCCAACCCAGCTCCCTGCGCAAACGGGAACAGTCTTCATCGTAGTTCAGGGCGATAAGGTTGATGCCGTAGCGCGTCATGGACGGGCGCCTTCTCCGCCCCTCGATCAGGCACCACATCTCCAAGACGAAGGCAGCCAGGTACGCAGCGCGCACGGGCACCGAACGACGTGGGGGCTTGAGCCCTGCCGCGGCAGCGACGGCATCGAAAAGATCGCGCTGCGTGACAGGCTCATCTGAGGCCACATTGTAGATCCGCCCCGCGCCCTGCGGCTGGGTGACGCCAAGGATACAAGCCTCGGCTACGTCGCCCACGTACACGTAGGGCAAGCGATTGTTTCCGTCGCCCAGGTAGGCGGCGGTGCTGCTCTCCAGGAACTCGACGGCTCCCGGGTATATCGTCCGGTCGCGCTCACCCAGCAGGAGGCCCGGCCGCAAGATGGTGACGCCCATTACGCCTGACCTCTGGTACCGCCGCGCTATGCGCTCCGCCGCTGCTTTCGACCTGCGATAGTAGTCGAGGAACCCAAAGCGCCGTTCCAAAGGGGAGTCCTCGGTTATGCGGCCACGAAGGGCGCTAAGGGCGTAAACGGCATCCGTGCTGACATGAAGGAAGCGGCTCACGCCGGCTGCAGCGGCCGCCTTGAGCACGTTGCTAGTGCCCTGTATCGTCGTCCTCTCGAATTCGCGCCAGGGCGCCCAGTCGCTCACTTTGGCGGCGGTGTGGTACACGGCCTCGACGCCTTGGAGCGCGGGCCCCAGCGTACCGGGCTGCGTCACATCCCCTTGGACAATCTCCACGTTCAAGGTCTTGAGGAAGGAGGTATCACTGTTGCGCCGAACCAGGGCCCGCACCTCATCACCGCGGCTAACCAGCCTCTCGACCAGATGACCCCCCAAGAATCCTGTGGCGCCGGTGACAAGAACCTTCATCTTCTGCCTCGCTGGCGTCGTGACATAGGCTGAGATACCCTTGACTCGATCAGTATACGGCAACGAAGCGTATGGAACGTCTTTCGATAGCGGTAGACGTGGCCAGCGCCCCGCAGCTGGCTGAGCTGGCGGCGACTGCCGAGGCGGCCGGCTTTGAGGCCATCTGGACATCGGAGATGTTTCATGAGCCGTTCTTGCCCCTAGCGGCTGCTGCCGTCTCCACCTCGCGCATCAACCTGGGCACCTCTATTGCCCTGGCCTTCGTACGCAGCCCCTGGGTCACAGCCCTCTCGGCCCTGGATCTGGATGTCCTCTCCGGTGGGCGTTTCATCCTGGGCCTGGGCACGGGCCTGAAACGCCTCAACGAGCGCTGGCACGGGGTCGCCTATGGCAAGCCGACGCCCCACATCCGCGAGTGCATACAGGTGATCAGGCTCATCATGGAGAGGGCGCACACCGGCGGCCCGATACGGTTCTCGGGTCAGTACTATGATGTCGATATCCAGGGCTGGAAACGTCCCTTCGTTCCTGTGCGGGAGAAGATCCCGATATACCTTGCGGCAGTTAGGGAAGGGATGATCCGCACCGCCGCTGCCGTGGCCGATGGACTTCTTGGCCACCCCATCTATTCCCTAGAGTGGGTCCGGAACGTGGTGCTCCCCTCGGTCGCGCGGGGCCTGGCGGAATCTGGCCGCCAGCGCGAGGGTTTCCACCTCTCGCTCGCCGTCTGCTGCGCCGTCGACCGGGACGCAGCGGCAGCCCGCCGCGCCGCCGCGGCCACCATCGCCTTCTACGCCACCGTGAACACGTATGAGCCCCTCTTCACTGCGTTCCCACGCCAGGTGCAGGCCATCCGCGAGGCCCTTCTGCGCAACGATACCCACGCCATGACGGATGCCATCACGGACGACATGATCGACACCTTCGCTGTCGCCGGAACCCCCGACGAGGTGCGGCGGAAGCTAGCCCCCTACGCCGATTTGGCCGACAGCATATGCCTCACGCCCCCTAGCGAGATGATCGACCCCGGAGAGGCGGCGCGATACCGCCAGGCCATCATAGAGACGTTCGGACGGTAGCAGGAGATGCCGATTAAAGAGGGCGACACGGCCCCGGCCTTCGGCCTCCGGGACACCGGCGGCAGACGCTATGCCTATCCGGAGGACGCCCAGGGTCAACCACTGCTCCTCGTCTTCTTCAAGACCACTTGCGAAACCTGCGACCTGGCGTTCCCGTACCTACAACGTCTTCGCGAGGCGTACCCCACGGGCTGGTCGATCTGGGCCATCGCACAGGATCAGCCAGGGCCCGCCGCTGCCTACGCCCAGCGTCACGGTTTGAACTTTCCGGTGCTTATAGATGATCCCTCGTTCGAGGCGTCGATCCTTTACGATCCGCCTGCTACTCCGACCATCGTGCTCGTCGAGGGTGGCCGCGTGGTCTACGCCGCGCACGGTTTCGCAAAGGACGATATCAACGAACTCGCCCGGCGTGTAGCGCGATACAGCGGTGCTGAGCCCACGGTCATAGCTTCTGCCGATGACGGTCAGCCGGCCTTCCGCCCCGGTTGAACGCCCCGCCATCGGCGCCCGGGCCGGCGCTAATATTCGGGCACTCCAGCGCCAGAGAGGCGTTGTCAAGGCCCCGGGCAAGTGCTACCATTGCCCCGAAAATACGGTTGCCCGCGGCTGGCTCTGGCGCTCGAAGCAAGGCTCCAGCAGGCCGCCGGCGGTTAAAGTCCCGCGTCGGCTGCCCCCTCAAGCCACTGCTCGATGACCGGACGTTAACCCAGGGCCGAACAAGGAGGTCATCGAAGTGGCATACCAAGACAGGACCCTCTCCTGCGTAGAGTGTGGGTCAGAGTTCACGTTCTCTGCTGAAGACCAGGAGTTCCACGCCCGGAAGGGATACCAGGAACCCAAGCGCTGCCCGTCCTGCCGTGAGGCCCGACGGGGCGCAAGGGCCAGCTATGGAGGCGGCTACGGCGGATCGCGCCAGATGTTCGATGCCGTCTGTGATAGTTGCCACCGCCCGACGCAGGTGCCCTTCCAGCCCCGCCAGGACCGCCCAGTCTACTGCAGCGACTGTTTCGCTAAGGTCCGGCCTGGCCGCGCCAACTGGTGACCGGCCGGTAGATTCCGTAGCGCCCCCGTTCGTCGCCCGGTTATCATAGGCCCTGAATGAAGGGCCCTCTCTCCGATATCGTCGTCCTGGACCTCACCTGGGTCCTGGCTGGACCTTTCGCCTCCATGATCCTCTGCGACCTCGGCGCTGAGGTCATCAAGGTAGAACGACCTCCCTTCGGCGACGTCGCTCGAACCACAGGCCCCTACGTGGACCACGAAAGCGCTTACTTTTTCTCCATCAACCGCGGCAAGAAGAGCATCTGCATTGACCTCAAGAACGCGGTGGGCAAGGACGTATTCCTGCGCCTCGTGGAGAAGGCCGATGTGGTGATGGAAAACTTTACGCCGGGGACCATGGATGCCCTCGGCTTGGGATACGACGTCCTCAGCGCCCGCAACCCGCGCATCATCTACGCCGCCACCTCTGGCTTCGGTCAGACCGGCCCCGATAGGGCCCGGCCAGCCCTGGATATCATCGTCCAAGGCATGGGCGGGATAATGAGCATAACGGGGGAGCCCGGCGGGCCTCCCGTACGTCCAGGCGTCTCCCAGGGCGATATCACCGCCGGCCTCTACACAGCCATCGGCATCCTGGCGGCCCTCCACGAACGCCAGACTAGCGGCAGGGGGCAGATGCTCGACATAAGCATGCTAGATTGCCAGATCGCCATCCTGGAGAACGCTTTTGTGCGCTACTTCGCGACCGGGGAAGTCCCCAAGCCCCTGGGAACTCGTCACCCGGCGACCACGCCCTTCCAGGCTTTTCCCACCAAGGACGGGTGGATCGTGGTGGCCATCTCTTGGGGTGTTGAGAACCAGTGGGAGCTCTTCTGCGCCACCATCGGGCGGCCGGAACTGATCGGCGATCCGCGGTTTGCCACGCCGGGGCTACGCACCAGACACCATGCGGAGTTGGAGCCGATTCTCAACGCGGCCCTGAAGGAGCGGACCACCCAGGAATGGCTGCGCGAGTTCGATGCCATCGGCCTTCCCTGCGGGCCCCTCAACGACATCGCCCAGGCCGCAGTCCATCCCCAGGTTCAGGCCCGGCGCATGCTGGTCGATGTAGCCCATCCTTCAGGGTTCACCTTGCGCATACCGGACACCCCCATCAAGCTGAGTCGCACGCCAGGCGGGATCCAGGGCCCGCCCCCGGCCTGCGGGCAAGACACCGACCAAGTACTCACCTCCCTCCTCGGTCTCTCCAAGGACGAGGTCGCCCGCCTGCGGGAGGCGCAGGCCGTCTTCGGGCCCCTGCCCAGCCCGGTGCCCATCATCCTGGAGCAAGAGCGTCAAGCAAGCGGCGAGGCCGGCTAGCCGGTGACGCCGTCCTCCCGCAGCGCCGCGATCTCCCCCTCCGTAAACCCGAATTCGGCTAGCACCTCATCCGTGTGCTGACCCAAACGAGGCTCAGGGCGGTCCGAACGGGTTGGCGTCCTATCGAAATGGATCGGACACGAGATGACCCGCGTACGGCCTGTCCGCGGATGCTCGGTCTCGACGATGTACCCATTCGCCTTGGCCTGCTCGTGAGACGTGATCTCGCCATAGTTCAGCACTGGAGCGCAGAAGATGTCCGCCGCTTCCAGGCGGGAGAGCCACTCTGCAGTGGGACGCGTAGAGAAGTGGGTATCCAAGAGGGCGTTGAGCTCGTCTCGCCCGCGGATCCTCTTCCCCGCCGAGTCGAAGCGCTGGTCCGTCTCCAGCGCAGGCCATCCGATGGCGTGGCAGAAGGCCGCCCAGCGGGTGGGGTCGATGCCGCCGATGGCCATCCAGCCATCGGCCGTCCTGTACGTGTACCACTGGAACAACAGGTAGGGGTTGCCACGTCCCGCCCGCGGAGGCAGCTCCCGTGTCATCATGTGCAACGTTAGTTCCCAGGACTGCGCAGCCAGCATCCCTCCCAGGAGCGACGTCTCCAGCCGCTGGCCTACGCCTGTGCGCTGCCGGCAGAGGAGCGCGCTGACGATCCCCAGCGCCAGGGTTAGCGCCCCGATGTGATCGGCGATGGCGGCGCCCGCAGGCACTGGCGCTTCGCCATCGCCCGTGACGCTCATCAGGCCGCTCATGGCCTGAGCCAGGATATCGTTGCCCGGCTTCCGGCCCATCGGGCCCTTCGTGCCGAAGGCCGAGGCCTCAGCATATATGATGCCGGGGTTCACCTCCCGGAACGCGTCGTAGCCGAGCCCCAGCTTCTCCATGACGCCGGGCCGGAAGTTGTGGACCACCACATCACAATCGCGGGCCAGTCGCAGCGCCACAGCACGGCCCTTCTCCCGCCTCACATCCAGCACCAAGCTTCGCTTCCCTCGGTTCATCGCCAGGAAGTAGGCGCTGAAGCCCGTCTTCAGGTCCACGCCGAGGACCCGCGCCACGTCGCCCTTTCCTGGTTGCTCTACCTTCAAAACGTCGGCGCCCATGTCTGCCAGGAGCATCGTGGCGTAGGGCCCCTGCTGAGCGATAGTGAAGTCCAGAACGCGGATGCCATCCAGCGGGCCAGACATGGCTCACCTCCCATCAGCTTATGCCACCGTAGCCGGCTGGCATGCCGGCCAGATGGGCGATGTCATTCAACCGCCAGATAACCCGGCGCTCCCCTTTGGCTCGGATGGAAGTGATGCTGGCGTTGAACGGATAGAATACGAAGTCCCGTTTCAGCCCGAGCACCAAGCTGACGTAGGTCTGGATCACTCCCGCATGGGTCACCACCAGCACCCGCTGGCCGGGATGTCGCGCCGCAATGCCGTCGATGGCCTGGCGCACCCGCCGCCGCGCAGCACGGCTGCCCTCGCTGCCGGGGAAGGCATCCCATGTCCCCTCTTCCACTATGCGCCGGGCCACGCGTTCCTGCTCCTCTGGCGACAGTAACCGCACGTCACTGGTGCCTTGGCCCAGATCGATCTCCCGTAGGTCTGCCTTCGGGATGACCTCAAGACCCAAAGCATCGGCGATGGCGAGGGCTGTTTCCTGTGTACGCCGCAGCGGGCTCGCATAGATCACGTCGATTCGTTGGCGCGCCATGCGCTCGCCGAGGCGCCGCGCCTGCTCGCGGCCCACCTCCGTCAGGTCCGGATCACCGCTGGCCAGGTCCTCCCCAGTGTTCCCCTGCGACTGCGCGTGCCGCACCAGGTAGAGACGCGTAGCGTCTGAACCGATGAGCAGCGCCTCACGGAAGAAGGCGTTGATAGGATCCCCCAATGGGGTGCCGCCGCTGTCCGACATACCGAGCCCATCATATGAAAGCCGTCCTTTAGCTTCTAACCCTAGCCATCCGCTATACTGCGGCCAGCCATGCAGACAGGCGTCTCCTATTTCTCCTCACGAACTATCCGCCACGTCCGCGCCGATCTACAGGACATTCTGGAGCACGGCTGCACCTACGTTGTGCACTGCTTCACCGAAACAGACCTCGCCTACTACCGCGATACGATGCGCGATATCATAAGGGCCACTCACGACGCTGGTCTGGAGGCCTGGTTGGACCCCTGGGGAGTAGCCGGCATCTTCTCCGGCGAAACCTTTACCCGTTTCCCTCTGGAGCATCCTGAGACCTGGCAGGTCCTCTCTGACGGCCGGCGTGCCCCAGCCGCCTGTCCCAACCACCCGGAGACCCGCGCCTTCCTCCGCTCTTGGATAGAGGCCGCGGCGGCCGTCGGCGGCGATGTCATCTTTTGGGATGAGCCCCACTTCTGGGTGGGCCTCTGGCACGGGGACCTGTCCGGGGCCTGGGCCTGCCGCTGCGATCACTGCCAGGCCCTCTTCAAAAACGCTTTCGGCTACGAGATGCCCGATGAATTCATCCCGGATGTCCGAACCTTCCGGGAGATGTCCCTCCTGAACCTCTTGACCGAGCTGTGCCGCCACGGGCACGAGAAGGGGCTGGAGAATGCTCTCTGCCTGATCCCCACGGACCTGGCCAAGCACGGCTTCCCGGAACCGGAGGAGCGCCTCCGCCGCCTTGTGAGTGACCGCCTTCGCGGACAGCCGCCGGGCGCGGCCGAGGCGGCGCAGCACGTGGGAGTGGGCGACTTCGACCGGGCCGCGGCAATCCCGGACCTGGACATCTTCGGGTGCGACCCCTACTGGTACCTCTTTGGCACCGACGCCAAGTCCTTCATGCGCGCCTATGGCCAAGAGGCGGCCGAGGCCGCGCGGCGGCACCATCGCGGACTTCAGCTCTGGGTACAAGCCTTCTCGGTGCCGGCGGGACGCGAATCAGAATTGCGCATCGGCCTTCAGGTGGCCGCGGAGGTGGGGGCTACCCATGTGGCGGCCTGGAGTTACGAGGGCACTGCTTCCATGTCCAAGATCGCCTGCCCGCGGCCGGACCTCGTCTGGAACATCCTGGGCGAAGAGTTCCGTCGGTTGAGGGACCCCTGATCTGACTACCCCGGGTCTAACACCCCGGTAAGACCCAACACCGTAACGACCGTGTTGTACGTTGCGTGCAGGGCCACCGCCGCCAGATACAGGTCGCGACTACGTCTGGGCAGCGAGGCACCTCCGTTGGCCCAATCGATGACGGCGCGGTTCAGCCCCAACCCCACCAGGAAGCTGGCTGCTGCATGTACCGCCAGGTTTACCGTGAACCGGTAGACGATGAACCACTGCGGCGGATCCGTTACGTAGAGGGTCACGTACACCAGGCTCTCGATGGCGCCGAAGGTCAGCCCTGCCAGCGCTGTCATGAGGGCCGTGTAGACCTGGCCCCGCATAATGGAGGGCCAGCGGGCCAAGGCGACATAAATCCCAGCGGGCTTCAACGCCTCCTCGATGACGGGTGCGCCGATCAAGACGAGCGCCAGGCCGCCGCCAGCCCGCAGCTCTTGCACCGCCGCGCCCGCGATACCCAGAGCTCCGCCAGCGATGGCCAGGCTCATCGCGAGGGCATGACCCCACGCCCGCGGTGGCACGGCCTGCTCGCCCGCTGCGGGGTCTAGGGTCACGGCCCGGCGGCGCCTAACCTCGCGGCAACCCAAGGCCGCGCCCGGCGATGATCCCACGCTGGATCTCGCTGGTGCCCGCCGCGACGGTCAGAGCCGATGCGAAAAGGTAGTACTGCTCCAGGCCACCGCCCAAAGGCGCCGCGCCCTGGCCCGGCGCCAACTGGCCCGCCAGGCCCAAGATGCTCAGCCCAGCCGACGCCAGCCGCTGCTGGAGCTCAGAACCGAACAGCTTGGACATCGACGCCTCCGCGTTAGGCACTTGGCCTCGGGCCTGCATGGAAGCCACCCGGTAGGCCAATAGCCGGCCGACGGTAAACTCGATGCCGATCTCCGCCAGCTTGTGCCGAACGGGCGCCAGGTCGATCAGTCGCCGGCCGTTCACCCGCTTCTGGGCCGCGTATTCCACGAGCTCTTCGTACAGACGGATGCCTGCTACCACGCGGTTGATGCCTGAACGCTCGAAGTCCAAGGTGGCTGCCGCCACGTACCAACCGCGGTTCTCCTCCCCAACGAGACAGTCCCGGGGCACGCGGACGTCCTCGAAGAACACCTCGTTGAACGTGTGACGGCCTAGTAGATCGATGAGCGGCCGTACCCGGATGCCGGGCGTCCGCATGTCCACCAGGAAGTAGCTGATCCCCTTGTGCTTCGGGGCCTGGGGATCCGTCCTGGCCAGCAGGATGCACCAGTCGGCGCGGTGGGCCAAGGACGTCCAAATCTTCTGCCCATTGATGACAAAAGAGTCGCCATCGGCGACGGCCCTGGTCTGGAGCGACGCCAGATCTGAGCCAGCGCCGGGTTCGCTGAAACCCTGGCACCACACTGTCTCCCCAGAAGCGATTCCCGGCAGGTGTTGCGCCTTCTGTTTCTCGGTCCCGTAGAGGATGATGGTGGGCCCCACGCGGTCGGGACCGACGCCCACCTGTGTGGGGGCCCGGTGGTAGGCCATCTCTTCGTTGTAGATGACCTGGGTCATCACCCCGGCGGCCATCCCCCCGTATTCCTGGGGCCAGGCCAGGGTGAGCCAGCCCTTACTCGCCAGCTTGCGCTGGAACTGGCGCAAGAACTCCCATCGCTCCTCGCCTCCCTCGCCCAATGGCCCCGCGCCTCCGGACTCCGCCCAGCCTGGGGGTAGCTCGACCCTCAGGAAATCGCGGATCTCTTGTCGGAACGACTCTTCTTCGGGGGTGAACCGGAACTCCACCGCTGTTCCTTCGCCAAGTTCTGCCGGCGCTAGTATACTACGGGACGCCGTAGGGGTGATGTCATGCCCAAGCGCTGGATGGTCGCGCTACCGGTGCTGGCGGCCCTGGCCGCTGTCGGGCTCATCTTAGGAATCGGAGACCGCCCGGCCGTAGCTCCCGGCCCGCCCGCGCTACTGCCGTTGTCGACGCCGTTGCCCATCCCCTCGAATGAGCCAAGCACGCCCGCGACTCCGCTGCCGCCCCTGACCCTAGCCGACATCTTCGGCGCCGGCGCACGCCCGGCACTCGACCTCGATCCGGCGCGCTTGCGCACTATCATCGCCACGGGTGACGTAATTCCTGCCCGCTATACCGATGTCATCATCCGCAACCGCGGGGACGACTTCTGGTACCCCTTTGCAGCTACCGGCGATATTCTGTCCGCCGCCGACATCACCGTCATCAACCTCGAGGCGCCCCTCATAGCGGACTGCCCCCGCCACGATAGCGGCTTCCTCTTTTGCGGCCGGCCAGGATTCGCCGCTGCCCTCGCCAAAGCTGGGGTCGACGTGGCCACCCTGGAGAACAACCACATCGGCAACTACGGCATGGCCGGCATCGAAGAAACCATCCGCCATCTCGAGGATGCTGGCCTGCGCTGGGCCACAAGCGCGACCCCGGCCATCCTCGATGTTCGCGGCCTCCGCTTTGGCTTTCTGGCCTTCAACGGGGTCGGCGTTCCGATAGACAGCGAAGCCATGACTCAAAGCATAGCCAACCTCCGGCGTGAGGTGGACGTACTGGCGGTGGCAGTTCACTGGGGCGCTGAGTACGTGTCGCTGCCTCAGGCGGCCCCGGGCATCGCCGATGACGACCCGGTGGCGGTCGCCCACCTGGCGGTGGATTCCGGAGCAGACATCGTCCTGGGCAACCACCCCCACTGGGTGCAGGGCATCGAGCTCTACCGCGGCAAGCTCATAACCTACGCCCACGGCAACTTCATCTTCGACCAGATGTGGAGCTACGAGACCCGGGTTGGCGTCATCGGAAGGTACACGTTCTACGACAGAACCCTCGCGGCCGTGGAATTCGTGCCGGTCCCGATTGAAGATTGGGCCCAGCCCGTACCTCTCGATGGCCCGGAGGCCGAGGCGGTGTTAGACGGGATGCGGACGGCTAGCGAGGAGCTGGCCCGGCGTCTGGCCGGGAGGTAGGCCCAGCCACGGATGGCTATCAGCTTTCAGCGGCCCTTGAACTGTGGCTCCCGTTTCTCGGCGAAGGCCCTGGGGCCCTCGACGGCGTCCTCCGTGCTGCGGCAGATGAGCATCGCCTGCTGGGCCAGGTCGAGGGCCGCGTCCACGTCTAGCTCCAGCGAACGGTAGAGCAGCCGTTTGGATTGTTGGATGGCCACTGCAGGGCCCTTCGCCAATTTGGACGCGTAGTCCCAGGTGTAAGCCATGAGCTCATCCTCTGGCACGACGGCGCTGACGTAGCCCATCTCTAGCGCCTCCCGCGCCGTGATCAGGCGCCCCGTCCAGATCAGATCCAGCGCCCGCGCCACGCCCACGATGCGCGGCAGGTAGTAGCATCCGCCATCCCCTGGGACGAGCCCCATGCGAACGTAGGTCATTCCGAAACGCGCCGTCTCGGCCGCGAACCGGATGTCGCACATCGATGCCATGTCCATCCCGGCACCGACCGCAGCCCCGTTCACGGCGGCGATGTAGGGCTTCTCCATCAGCGCCACCAGCCGGGGGATTCGTTGTACGCTGTCCCGCAGGAAGTTGCGGTTCTCGGCCAAAGAGCGGGAACGATCCATCAGACCATCGATGGGCCCACCACGTACGTCTGCCCCTGTGCAGAACCCTCTTCCCGCGCCCGTCAGTATGACCACCCTCACATCGTCATCCAGATGGGCATCTTGGAGAGCAGCGTACCACTCATCAAGCATCTTGGGGGTGAAGGCGTTCATCCGCTCCGGCCGGTTCAGGGTGATGGTCGCTATCCCATCCCTCTTTTCGTAGATGATCTGTTCGAACTCCATATCCCGCCTCCTCATAACAGGCAGCGTCGACGACGAGGCGCCATTCAGCCAAAGACGGCCTAGAAGAAGCCCTCCGCCCGCATCTCCGCCAAAGAAGCCTCGAAGGCCTCCAACGTTTTGTCCACATCGGCCTCCGTGTGCACGCCCGAGGTGAAGCCCCCGGCGCCGCTCATGAGGTCCACACCGTGGTTCAGCATGGCGCGCTTGAGAGAGGCCACGAGGGGTGGCGCCATGCGAGTGGGCACACGGCCGCTAGCGAAGGGCCACTCGATCCCGGCCTCCGGTTTCGGCGCGTCCACCCCCAGCAAGATATGGAAG
>DAOUAG010000098.1:0-3023 GCA_034433815.1 Dehalococcoidia bacterium
CCACAGGCACGATTCGGCCTCTCAGGCCACTTATAACCGAACTCGTTTTCGCAGGGATATGGCCTACTTGTCGCAAGGATAGGTTGGGCAGCTACCCTCCAGAGCCGATGAGTCCGGGCTTCGGAGGTGTTGTGAAGGCGATCGTCGTACCTGGCGACCAACGGGCGCCCTCCATTCAAGATCATGGGCCGCAAACGAAGGTGGCAGTGTCGAAGCCACCCTAACGTGGAAGAAGAATGGACTATAATACCTCCACCATGCCCATCCGCCGAGGAGGGGTCCTTGGGTGGTGCCGATCGTAAATTCCCATACAGGTCAACTTGACATTGCACGCCAGCGGTTATTGCAGGTTTTCAACTTCCTGCAGGCCTTCAACCAGCTGCGCAACCCCGTCGTGCGTCAGATCGGAGAGCAGCCATGGGTGCTATGGCTCCATGATGTCCCTTTCCACGAATCCGTCTTCTTGAGGCAAAGGGCGGACGGTCTCGGCGGTCTGGATCCAGGCGCCGACGGACCAGACAGCGAGGGCAGCGAAGCCGGGGATCGTTCGTCCCTCGACGATGTCGTCTTAAGGGTGCGGAGGCCTCGCCTCACCGACGCACCGCCGCCACCATCGGAACTGCGAGATTGGCTGGTGGAGGGCTGGCAAAAGCCCGACGGGTCTATCGAGGTTCAACCGCAGCGTCAGCTCGAGGATCAAGCAGGCCAGCTGACCGTCGAGCGCTTCGACGATGAACCTCAGCGGGTACTAGAGCTTCGGCGATGGCGCCAGAGATGGGAACGGTGGGCAGAGAAGGAGAGACCCGCTCGGAAGGCGATGCAAGTCTTCGAACGTCTCTACGATCTTCACGCTCAACTTGAACGGGAATCCGAGCAGCTGGAGCTGATGCTTGGTGACGGGATCCTCAGTTGGCGCAGGCCGGAAGGTGGAATACACCATCCCGTTGTTCTGCTACGTCTCCAACTGGAATTTGACCCGGAGACTCCTGAGTTTATCCTTCGTGAATCGGATCGCCCAGTGGAGCTGTACTCAGCCCTTTTTCGTTCGATTCCCGAAGTCGATGGACAGGCCATAGCCAAGTTGCGTCAAGAGCTGGAGCGGCAGGGCTACCATCCGCTGGAGGAAACCCGTACCTCGAGATACCTGAAGCGGTTCGTTACCCAACTCTCGGCCCAAGGAGAGTTCGTTGGCGAAGGGCAACTCAAGGGAGAGGAGGACTATCCGCGCATCGGTCGTGATCCGGTCATCTTCGTCAGGCGAAGGGTGCTGGGATTCGCGAGTGCGCTGGAGGCCATCTTGGAAGATCTGCCGAGAAGACAAGAGCTTCCAGAATCCCTCTTACAAGTCGTAGGAATCGCAGGCTCGCCCAGAAAGGGTAAAAAGCACACGCCGGCGGTGGAGACCAGGGCAGAGGAGGCTGGGGGGCTGGTCAAGAGTTTGCCTGTGGGTACGGAGGTGGTTTCAGCCGGTGCTGGTCCAGACGAAGAGGACACGCGTATCCTCCTGACCAAGGCAGCGAACGCCGAGCAACTGCAGATCGCCCGGCGCCTGGAGCAATACGGCTCGGTACTCGTGCAGGGCCCTCCGGGCACCGGTAAGACACACACAATAGCGAACCTGATAGGACATTTGCTAGCTGAAGGGAAAAGTGTGCTGGTCACCGCGCACACCACAAAAGCTCTTCGGGTCTTGCGGGAGCAAGTTGATCCCACGCTGCAACCTCTCTGCGTCAGCGTGCTTGAAAGCGACATGGATAGCCGTAGGCAGCTTGAAGCATCGGTTGAAGCCATAAACGAGCGGCTGTCCTCGGATGATCCGCACAGACTGGACAAAGAAGGACGAGCCCTGCAACAGCGCCGCTTCAAGATAATAGAAGACCTAAAGGAGACGAGGCTGCGACTTCTCAAGGCCCGAACGGACGAGTATCGGGAAATAGTCGTCGCCGGCCAAAGCTATTCGCCTTCCGACGCTGCACGTAGGGTAGCGCAAGGCAGAGGAAGAGACGACTGGATTCCGGGACCGGTCGACCTCGGCGCCCCCTTACCGCTGGCAACGTCTGAGCTCATCGAACTCTACCGCACCAATGCTCTCGTTAGCGCAGACGACGAGAGAGAGCTGGACATCGCGCTTCCCGACCCAGATGAGCTAATTAGTCCTGCGGACTTCGAGCGTCTCGTGCGTGATCTAAATGAGGCCCTACCGGGCGACGAATTAGATTCCGGCTTGTGGGAGGAGCGCGAGGAAGACGACCCTGATCGGCTGGAGGACCTAGCTCGTCGGCTGAGGCGAGCGGTGGAGGCACTGGACGTTGAGCGATGGCGATTGGCGGCAATCGAAGCCGGATATCAAGGTGGCCCGCACCCACAGCCTTGGGCCACCCTATGTTCGCTTATCGAGGAAACGGCCGCCAAGGCAGCCGAACTTAAAGACCGTATGCTTCGTCACGACCCTAAGCTCACAGAAGCCATCCCGCTAGCCGAGCTGGCCCCCATTTTGCAGGAGATTGTCGAGCACCTTCGGGAAAACCGCCGCCTAACCAAATTGACCCTTCTCATGCGACCGCGATGGAAGCGAGCGGTGAAGCTCAATGTGGTCAATGGGCGGCGTCCTCAAACTTTGGATGAGTTCGTGGCCCTCCATGAGCTGGCTATCTTGGAGCAGAACAGGCTGGAGCTCCGGCAACGCTGGGACCGTCAGATGGTTCCGCTTGGTACCCCCTCGCTCCCAGAGGTCGAGCCGGAGCGTACCGCCATTCAGTACGTCACTGGAATCCGCGACGCCCTCAACTGGACGGAACGAACCCTCAGGCCCCTTATCGACGAGGCGACAGCTTGTGGATTTCGCTGGTCAGAACTTCTCACAAGGGTTCCGCCCCAGTTCGGTGAGCACGCTGACCTGCTCCGCCTGCGCGACGCAGTTACAGGCCACCTTGAGCGGGCTTTTGACGCACGGATTAAGCGGATTCGAGGCGAGCGCGCCGATGCCAGGATCAAGGAACTGACCGTCAAGCTCGCGCCGGCGC
>DAOUAG010000099.1:0-3167 GCA_034433815.1 Dehalococcoidia bacterium
CCGGATCGAGTTCGTTAAGACCGGCGGCTGACAGAAAGATCGCCCCGTCCTGACGCTTTCCCAGCCGCCGCCAGGCCGCCTCAGCCTCCGCCTTCAAGTGGGCGGCGTCCAGGGCCACGGCGTCGGCCAACCTGGCCAGCGCCACAGCCGCCTGAGGGTTGATCTGCCGCAGGCGAGGCATCACCTGGTGGCGGATGACGTTGCGGTAGGCCAGCAGCATCTCGTTGGTGGCATCCTGCCTGGGCTCCAGCCCCAGCTCCCGGCAGTACCTTTCCGTCTCCCAGCGCGCTACTCCCAAGAGCGGCCGCACCGCCTCTGGGCCCGCCGCCACCGGCCAGGGCGAGCGCGGCCGCATGCCTGCCAACCCATCGAGGCCGCTGCCCCGAAGGATGTGCAACAGCACCGTCTCAGCCTGATCGTCCCGGGTATGGCCCAGGAGGACGGCCGTGGCCCCCTCGGAGCGGGCCGCCCTTGCCAAGAACCGGTAACGCAGGCGCCGGGCGGCGTCTTCCAGAGAGAGCCTGTTGCGGCGGGCGCTACGGAGCACATCGCCTTTGCCGAACAGCACCGGCATCCCCATGGCCCCGGCCAGATCCCGGACGAAGGCCTCGTCGGCGGCGGCTTCCTCCGGGCCCCGCAACCCGTGGTCGAAGTGGGCCACCGTCAACCGCCAACCCAGCGCCGTGGCCAGACGCGACGCCAACACCAGCAGTGCGGTAGAATCCGGGCCTCCCGACACGGCCACCACCGCCCTCTCGCCGGGCCGCGCGATCCCATGCGCCGAGATGAAGCGCAGCACGCGGCGCTCCAGCCTGCGGGTGAAGGGAGTGGAGGGAAACGGATCGGACATGGCAGTTAGACGGCCGGGTGTATGACACCCGCACCACGATTCTACAGCGCCGGCTATGGGGTCAGCGGATGAGGATGTCCCACCACAGCTCGGAGCCTTCCTCCCCAGGCTCAGGCGTCGGCATCGGGGCCGTCGAGATGACCACGAAGCCTATTTCGCCCGGCCTGACCAGCCCCAGCTGTTCGCGGGCCACACGCTCTATGTACTCGTCGGAGTTCAGGTACTCCTTCAGCGCCTCCAGCCGACGATAGCGGCTTTGCAGGTCCTGGATCTCGCTCCGCAACTGGCCTTCCTGCTGGCGCCACTGGTGCGAGCGCACGGTGTTGAAGGCCCCGGCCACCAAGAAGTAGACGACGGCCACGGCTGTGATGGCCACCGTCAGCCTGGCGGCGGAGATTCTGGGCAGGTGCCTAGGCCCCTTATCGTTCAATCTGCCCGCATCCTATCACCCTCGCCATCGTCGGGCAATACGTCAAAACGCTCGGCGTGCGCCATGGTTAGCTAGTGCCTTCCAGATGGCAGGTGTCATTCAGACGCACGATGCGCGTGCCCGTAGGCGCTATGTCCAGCTCGCTTATAGCGCCCACTGCATGCCGGAGCCGCCGGAAGTCGGCCAGGCCGATCTTCATCACCGTGGCCAGAACCGTCAGGATGACGAAGTTGTGGGTCACAGCACAGGCCACCGCGCCGGGATGCCGGGCTGCGATTCGGCCCACGGCATCCCAGGCCCGCTCCTGCACATCGGCCAAGCGTTCGCCGCCCGGCATGGGCTGAAAGGGGCCCTCCGGGCCGACCCACGCCTCCAACAAGCCGGGAAACCTCTCCCCTATCTCGGAGAAGGTGAGCCCCTCCGCCTGCCCTATGTCCATTTCGATGAGCCCTTCGTCTATCTGGACCTCCAGGGAATGGACCTGGGCGATGGCCTTCGCGGTCTCCAGGGCTCGGGCCAATGGGCTGGAGTACACGGCCACTAGGGGTTCCGTCGCCAGGGCCAAGGCGAGCCTTCCCGCTTGCCAGCGCCCTCGTTCGTTGAGGGGCACGTCGGCCCGGCCCAGGGCCAGACCCAGACGGTTGGACTCTGTCTCCCCGTGGCGCACCAAAATCAGGCGCATCCCCGGCCTACTCCTCTTCCGGCTCCCCGAGGCGCCGGTAGGCCATGATCGCCGGCTGCACCTCCTCCACGTACAGGCGCGTCCGGCGGATGGATCTGGCAGGCGGCAGCCCCAGCGCCAAAAGAACCTGGTCCGCCCGCCCGGTCATCTCCGGCTCCGCCCGCAGGCGCATGCCGAGGACGAAACACCCATCGCGTTCCCCTTCCTCCAGCCGTAAGGCCAGCACCAGCGGCCGCAGGTCGTAACGCCGCACCTTCGTCTCCCGCCGGTACTCAGCCGGGAAAACGTCCGCCTCGAGAAACCGCCGGATGCGGGCCGCTACCTCCTCTCTGGACAGATCGCCGGCCGGCACCAGCGCCTCGTACTCCGCCCAACGAACGAGGGACTGAAGCGAGGGTGCTGTCAGACCCACCTCGTGGGCAGCCAACAACTCGATACCTTCGGGCAGGTGCGGCGAAAGCGCCGCCAGCGTTTGCCTGGGCTCGGCCCGCTCCGAGAGAAAGACGTCCACCAGTTCACCGTCCGAGGTGACCCCGAGGGGTAGAAGGGCTCCGATGGATATCTGGGGCGATGGCCGCTTCCCTTCGGAATAGGCCAGGGCCAGCCCGGCCTCTTTGAGCGCCCGCTCCCAGGCCGCGATGACCTCCCGGTGCCCCAGAGCAGAAGCTGGGCCAACGATCCGGTACAGGAAGCGCAGGCGCTGGACCTTCAAGGGGACAGCCTAGTGACCGTTACCTCCTCGATCTTATGACCCAGGACTTTGGTAACGGCGATACGCAGCCCGTTGAAGGTGAACTGCTCCCCCTCTTCGGGTATGTGACCCAGGTGGCTGAGGACGAACCCTGCCACAGTCTCGTAATCTCCCTCCGGCAGCGAAAGGTTCAGCTCCTCGTTGGCGTCATGGATGGTCATCCCGGCATCTATCTGGAACGTACGCTCGTCTACGGTAACGAACTCCTCGCCGTGGCGGCGAAGTTCGTCGCTTACGTAGCCCACCAGCTCTTCTAGCAGCATCTCTAGAGTTACCAACCCGGCGGTGCCCCCGTACTCATCCACCACCACCGCCATCTGGTGCCCAGACCTCTGCATCTCGAAGAACAGGGTGCCGACGAACTTGGTCTCCGGGACGAAAAGGGCCGGGCGCATCGCCAAGTCGATGGGCGACTCCTGGCTGAGCTCAGACCGCGACAGGCCCCGAAGGACGT
>DAOUAG010000100.1:0-4188 GCA_034433815.1 Dehalococcoidia bacterium
ATCAAATGGCTTCTGGTGATTCCTAATCAGGTGGTCTTCCTGCTCTTCGCCATCGTGGCGCTCTTCCTCTGGGTTATCGCCTGGTTCGCTATCCTTTTCACGGGCTCCATCCCCAAGGGCATCTTCGATTATCTGGTGGGCATGATGCGCTGGAATGTCCGGATCAACGCCTATGTCTACCTGCTGACGGACGCCTACCCGCCCTTCGGCCTCAAGTAGAGGCGCCGCTGCGCATCGATCATCTCGATGGGAACCCCCACCACGGCCTGAGGGCTGTGGCACCGATGGCCTCTCGGGAACTCCCACCACAGCCTGAGGGCCGTGGCATCCACACCTTCCCCATGCCGCAGGTTTTAACCTGCGGTGGCGCCAACCCTCTCTCATGCCGCATGCTTTAGCGTGCGGTGGCGCCAACCCACCCCCATGCCGCAGGTTTTAACCTGCGGTGGCGCCCAAGGCCTGTTCTGGCCCCGCGTGCCTTGGCTTGGTATGCTGGGGCCGGCATGCCCATCGAGCAGTCCGTCCTAGACACCATCGCTCTCTCGCGGGCCGAGTACGAGCTCATCATGGAACGCTTGGGCCGCGAGCCCAACGAGGTCGAGCTCGGCATGTTCGGCGCCCTGTGGAGCGAACATTGCGGCTACAAGAACTCCAAGCCGCTGCTGCGCATCCTGCCTGCCGAAGGCCCCTACGTCCTTACCCGCCGCGGGGCCGAGAACGCCGGCGCCGTCGACATAGGCGATGGCCTCTGCGTCGTGATGAAGATCGAATCCCACAACCATCCGTCCGCCATCGAGCCCTACGAGGGTGCCGCAACCGGCGTCGGCGGCATAGTACGCGACATCTTTGCCATGGGGGCACGCCCCATCGCCATCCTGGACTCCCTCCGCTTCGGACCCGTCGCGCCGCCCACGGGTCGCAATGGGCGCGCAGGCGTGGCGACCCCCGAGACCTGCCAGCGGAATCGCTACCTTTTCTCGGGCGTCGTCTCCGGCATCGGGGGCTACGGCAACTGCCTGGGCATCCCCACGGTAGGCGGCGAGGTCTACTTCGAGGACGCCTACTCCGCTAACCCCCTGGTCAACGCCATGTGCGTGGGCGTGGTGCGGGCCGATGGACTCATCAGCGCCAAGGCAGAGGGGCCTGGCAACACCCTCATGCTGGTGGGCGCCGACACCGGACGCGACGGGATCCACGGAGCCTCTGGCCTCGCCTCTCGCACAGACCCTCACGCCCGCTTCGACGAGCTGCGGCCGGCGGTGCAGGTGGGCAACCCCTTCTTGGAGAAGATGCTGCTGGAGGCCTGCCTGGACCTGGCCCAGAACCACCGCGACTGGATCGCCGGCATCCAGGACCTGGGCGCCGCCGGTCTGACTGCCTCCAGCGTCGAGTCCGCCGCCCGCGCTGGCACAGGGCTCGTCATCGACGTGGCCAAGGTGCCGCGCCGCGAGGAAGGGATGACCCCCTACGAGGTCATGCTCTCGGAGTCCCAGGAGCGCATGCTCATCATAGTGCGCAAGGGGCACGAGCAAGACGTGGCCCAACTCTTCGAGCGCTGGGAGGTCCCCTGCGCCGTAATCGGCCAGGTGACCGACGACGGCATGGTGCGCGTGCTGGACGGCGGCCGCGAGGTCGCCTGCCTGCCGGTAAAGGTACTGGCAGAGGCCCCCGAATACACGCGCGAGGGCGTGCCCGGCCAGATCCTCTTCCAGCTTCAGAACATGGATCTATCTGGCGTTGCCGACGTGCCTCCGGCGGACGCGGGCAGCCGCCTCCTCGCCCTACTGTCCTCTCCCAACATCGCCAGCAAGCGCTGGGTGTACCGCCAGTACGACCAGAGCGTCCTCTCGAATACGGTCATCGAGGCGGGGGCCGATGCCGCCGTCTTGCGGATCAAGGGGACGCGCCGGGGCATCGCCCTGGCCACCGACGGCAACGGACGCTATTGTTACATCGACCCCTACACCGGCGGCGCCATAGCCGTCGCCGAGGCGGCCCGCAACGTGGTGTGCACCGGGGCCCAACCCGTCGCCGTCACCGATTGCCTCAATTTCGGCAACCCCGAGCGGCCGGACGTCTACTACACCATGCAAGCGGTCATCCACGGTATCGCCGAGGCCTGCCTGGCGCTGGGGACGCCCGTCATCTCTGGTAATGTGAGCCTTTACAACGAGACGGGAGACCAAGAAGTATACCCTACGCCGGTCATCGGCATGCTGGGCATCCTGGAGGACGTGGCCGCCCACTGCCATCCGGGCTTCGCCAACGAGGGGGATGAGGTGTTCATCCTGGGCTCTGGATTGGAACAACCGCTGGCGGCCCTTGGGGGCAGCGAATACCTGAAGGAGATTCACGGCCTCGTCGGTGGCGCGCTGAAGCTCGATCTGGCGCTGGAGGCGCGGGTGCAGAGGGCCGCCCTGGCCATCATCCGCCAGGGGGCTGCCAGCGCCTGCCACGACTGCTCTGACGGTGGGCTGGCCGTGGCCCTGGCCGAGATGTGCCTAGCCGGCGGCAAAGGGTTGGACGCCTCCGGGGCCATCCTGGGGCCGCGGCTCGACGCCGCCCTGTTCGGGGAGGCCCAGTCCCGCATCGTCGTGGCGATCGCTCCAGAAAAACGCCCCCTCCTGCAAGAGATCGCCCGGGGCCTGAACGTGCCCTTCGCCTTCGTCGGCCGCGTGACCGCCGAGCCGCGGCTGCGGCTAGGGCCCATCGATCTGGCGCTAGAAGAGATACGCGAGGCCTACGAGGACGGCCTACCGCGGGCCCTCCAGACGCCCCTGACGCCGTAACCCCATCCTTGTCCCAACAGCGCGGCGCCTAGTACCCTCGTGCCGTGACGGCTGATACCCAGCGCCTTATCGATGCCATATTCCACCCTAGGGCCATCGCTGTAGCCGGCGCCTCGGCGAACCCCGATACCCCGGGGCACGACTACGTCCGGGCGTTGCTGGAGGCCGGATTCCGAGGACCGGTCTACCCGGTGAATCCCAAGGGCCAAGACGTCCTTGGCCTGAAGACCTACGCCTCGTTGCGAGACGTCCCCGGGGAGGTGGATCTGGTCATCTCGTGCGTGCCCAACACCAGCGTGATGGCCCTCGTTGAAGACTGCGGAGCCAAGGGGGTCCGGGCGCTACAGCTCTTTACCGGCCGCTTCAGCGAGACCGGCCGCCCCGAAGGCGCCGAACTCGAGGAACGCCTGCTACAGGCCGCCCGGCGCGCCGGGGTGCGGCTCATCGGGCCCAACTGCATGGGGCTCCTCTACCCCGCCGGCGGACTCTCCTTCCGCACCGACATGCCGCGCGAGTCCGGCCCCATAGGCTTCCTCTCCCAGAGCGGGAACCTCCTCTTCGAACTGACGCACTTCGCCGGAGCGAGGGGCTTCCGTTTCTCCAAGGCCATCAGCTACGGCAACGCCCTGGACCTCAACGAGGCCGATTTCCTGGAGTACTTGGCCGCCGACGGCGAGACCCGCGTCATCGGTGCCTATATCGAGGGCGTGCGCGACGGCCGCCGTTTTCTAGCCGCCCTCAAACGGGCCGCTGCCGCCAAGCCGGTAGTGGTGCTGAAGGGTGGCCGCACAGGGGCTGGGTCCCGGACCGCTTCGTCCCACACCGCGGCCCTGGCCGGCGCCGGCGACGTCTGGCGCGCGGCCGTGGCCCAGGCCGGCGCCCTCTGGGCAGACACTGTGGAGGAACTCATAGACCTCTTGATCGGCCTTGCCTACCTGAAACCTGGGCGCGGCCGCCGGCTGGCGATGGTGGGCGCTGGAGGCGGACGCTCGGTCCTAACGGCCGACCTGTGCGAGGAGTTGGGGCTTTCGGTGCCGCCCCTTCCGCCAGATGTGGAGGCCAAGGTGGCGGAGCGGGCCCCGGGGCTGGCGGGATGGGTCACGAACCCAGTAGATCAGTCGATCCTGGCGGGCAGCGGCCTGGGCGGAGCCCAAGTGCTAAAGTGGCTTAGCGAAAGCCCTGGCGTTGACATCCTGCTGGCCAACGTGGGCGAGCCATGGGCTTTCGGACGGCCCGACCCCGAGCGCATCATCGCCCGGGTTACGGAGCGCTTCGTGGAGGTGGCCGGCGAGACCGCCAAGCCCTTCGCCGTCGTACTGGGCCCCTCGGACTATCCGGACGAGCAGCGCTGGAGCATCGCCTCAGCGGCGCGGGAGAAGCTGGCGCAGGCTGGCGTCGC
>DAOUAG010000101.1:0-1660 GCA_034433815.1 Dehalococcoidia bacterium
TTTGCAGTGGCTGCGCTCCTACTACCGCCACGACCGCATGCACTACGATCAGATCAGCGGGCGCGAGCCCACCTACAAACCGCGGTTCCGAAGCGGGGTGGAGCCGGACCAGCGCAGGGGGACGTCCTAGGGCCGTGGCGCGCCCGCGGGTCTTCGTTACGCGGCGCCTCCCCGGCGGGGCCCTCGAATACCTGGCCCGGTTCGCCGATCTCGACGTTTGGGAGGGGGACCTGCCGCCGGCACCGCAGGAGCTGGCACGCCGCGCGGCCGGGTGCGACGGGCTCCTCTGCCTGCTGACCGATAAAGTGGACGCAACGCTACTAGATGCCGCGCCCTCGATCCGGGCCGTCAGCAACATGGCCACCGGCTACGACAACATCGACGTCGCGGCGGCCACCCAGCGCGGAGTCATCGTAACCCGCACGCCGGGCGTCCTCAGCCAGACCACCGCCGAGTTCACCATGGCGCTCATGCTGGCCGCTGCCCGGCGGGTCGTCGAGGGCGACCGCCACGTGCGGCGTGGCCAGTGGAAGACCTGGGGACCCCAGGTCCTCCTAGGGCAAGACCTGCACGGCGCCACCCTGGGCATCGTCGGCATGGGCGGCATCGGCGAGGCCGTCGCTCGCCTGGCCCGCGGCTTCGGCATGCGCATCGTTTATAACAGCCGGACTCCCAAGCCGAAGCTGGAGCGCCGCTATCACCTGGCCTTTCTTCCCCTAGACGACCTCCTGAAGGAGAGCGACTTCGTCACCCTTCACGCGCCCCTGACGCCAGAGACCAGGGGAATGATCGGCGAACGGGCCTTCGGTCTCATGAAGCCCACCGCCATCCTTGTCAACACCGCCCGCGGCCCCCTCGTGGACCAGGCCGCCCTCTACCACGCCCTCAAGGATGGGCGCATCGCCGCCGCCGCCCTGGACGTCACCGACCCCGAGCCGATAGCCCCGGACGACCCGCTCTTGACCCTCGAGAACTGCATCATCACGCCGCACATCGCCAGCGCCAGCGTGGCCACCCGGTCCCGGATGGCCATGCTGGCGGCCCAGAACCTCGCCGAGGCGCTGGCGGGGCGGGTCCCCAGAGACACCGTGAACCGCGAGGCGGCACGGCGTTGGCGCCGGCGCGCCCCTCCGTAGACCCGCCTCCCGCTCATGCCGAGGCCCCCGAAGCCTGGGGCGCCAGACCAGGCCGCTCATGCTGAGGCCCTCGAAGCATGAGCGGGAGGGGCTCTATTTCTCTTACAAACCCCTTGACAACCTTTACGCGCCGGCAGACAATAGGCGCATATCCCGCGGGCGTCTGGGAAGGAGACAGAAATGCCCGCGCCTGTTATACGCATGCGGGCCCGCAGGCCACGAGGCCTGGGTCGCTTGATGCCCGCCGTCCCACTTACCCTCGGACTGCTTGCGCTTTTCACGCTGCTGATAGGAGGCCGAGGTTCCGCTTCCGGCTCCGCCACTGAACGGGTCAACGTGGACAGCAATGAGGCCCAGGCCAACGGCGACAGCTACTACCTCAAGATTAGCGATGATGGTCAGTACGTGGCCTTCGATTCCTTCGCCACCAACCTCGTGGCGGGGGACACCAACAACACCCGCGACGCCTTCGTCCGGGACCGCCAGGCCGGCACTACTGAGCGGGTCAGCGTGGACAGCAGCGG
>DAOUAG010000102.1:0-2201 GCA_034433815.1 Dehalococcoidia bacterium
CTGCGCTGACCCGCAGGCCCAGGCCTTCTTCAGCAACACGCGGGTGCCGCTAGCCGATAAGCAGCGCCTCTTGGAGAACGCCCTGGCCGGCGCCGATCCCCTCGTCCTGAACCTAGGCCGTCTGCTCATACGCAGGGGCAAGACGGGGCTCGCGCCCCAGATCGCCGCTGCCTACCGGGAGATACTGGACAAGGCCAGGGGAGTATCCCACGCTCGGGTTACCGCCGCCGTCCCTCTGACTCCAGAAGACGTCCAGGCCATTGAGAAGCGCTTGGCCGAGATCACTGGCGGCAAGGTGGTGGTGGAGACGGAGGTGGACGAGAGCATCCTGGGCGGCATAATCGTACGCATCGGAGACCGCCTCATCGATGGCAGCACCCGCAGCCGGCTCCAGGAGCTGAAGCGCCAGTTGGCGGGGGTGGCCCAGTGATAGGCCCTCGTTGGCAAAGGAGGAGGCTGCAAGATGGCCGTTAAGCCTGAAGAGATCGCATCCATAATCCGGCAGCAGATCCAGCAGTTCGGCGCCGGCGTTACGGCCGTCGACGTCGGCACCGTGGTGGAGGCCGGCGACGGCATCGCCCGCATCTACGGCTTGGCCAACTGCATGTACAGCGAGCTGCTCGAGTTCCCCAACGGCGTCATGGGCATGGCCTTGAACCTGGAGGAGGACACCGTCGGCGCCATCATTTTGGGCGACTACACCGACATCAAAGAGGGGGACGAAGTCCGGTCGACGGGCCGTATCGTCCGGGTGCCGGTGGGCGAAGGGCTCATCGGCCGAGTCGTTGACCCTCTGGGCCAGCCGCTCGATGGGAAAGGGCCCGTGCCCAGCGATAAGACCCGGCCGGTGGAGCGCATCGCCCCCAACGTCGTGGTCCGCAAGAGCGTCAACACCCCTGTGCACACCGGCATCAAGGCCATCGACGCCATGATCCCCATCGGCCGCGGCCAGCGCGAGCTCATCATCGGCGACCGCTTTACGGGCAAGACGGCCATCTGTTTGGACACCATCATCGCTCAGAAAGGCGGCGATCTGGTGTGCATCTACGTGGCCATCGGCCAGCAGGCTTCGAAGGTGGCCCAGGTGGTGGGCATCCTGGAGGAGCACGGCGCCATGGACCACACAATCGTGGTGGCCGCTAACGCAGCGGACCCGGCGGCGCTCCAGTACCTTGCCCCCTACTCCGGCTGCGCCATGGGTGAGGAGTTCATGGAGCAGGGCAAGGATGCCCTGGTCATCTACGACGACCTCTCCAAGCACGCCTGGGCTTATCGCCAGATGTCGCTGCTTTTGCGGCGGCCCCCGGGCCGCGAGGCCTATCCCGGAGACGTCTTCTACCTCCACAGTCGCCTCTTGGAGAGGGCCGCGAAGCTGGCGCCTGAGTACGGCGGCGGATCGTTGACGGCCCTGCCCATCATCGAAACCCAGGCCGGCGACGTCTCCGGCTACATACCCACCAACGTCATCTCCATTACCGACGGTCAGATCTATCTGGAGACGGACCTCTTCAATGCTGGCATCCGGCCCGCCATCAACGCCGGCCTCTCGGTGTCGCGGGTGGGCGGCGCCGCGCAGACCAAGGCCATGCGGCAGGTAGCCGGCGGCATGCGCCTGGGCCTGGCCCAGTACCGCGAACTGGCGGCCTTCGCCCAGTTCGGGACATCGGAGCTAGATCCGGCCACCAGGCGGCAACTAGATCGTGGACAAAGGCTAACCGAGGTCCTGAAACAGCCCCAGTTCAGGCCGCTGACCCTGGGTCAGGAGGTCTCCATCATCTACGCGGCCGTCAACGGCTACTTGGACGACGTCGAAGTCGCGAAGGTTCGGGCCTTCGAGGAGGCCTTCCACCGGTACATGGAGACCTCTCACCCCGACGTCATTAAAGACATCGAAGAAAAGAAGATAATCGAGCCTGGCACGGAAGAGAGGCTGAAGGCCGCCATCCAGCAGTTCAAGGAGTCAGTGCCGTACTAAGGGAGCCGTGATGCCCGCGCGACTAGCACAAGGAAGCCACCCTGCGCCAGATCCGGCGGCGCCGCTCCTGGAGGCCGGTGCCGCGCCGCAGCTTGAAAGCTGCGGCATGGGCAGCCTCGGGTTGCCCCAGCCTTCAGCCTGGGGAGGCGGAGCCGCCACCCGTTGCCCTGGCCTTCAGGCTGGGGAGGCGGAGCCGCCACCCGTTGCCCCAGCCTTCAGCCTGGGG